>NZ_JAXBVE010000095.1:0-3406 GCF_035181445.1 Photorhabdus africana | reverse complement strand
GCTGACAATCAATGACCCGCGCAACCTGACGTGTAACCTCCGGTTTTGTGGGCAGTATGAGGATGAGGAAAGCGGGTTATTTTATAATCGGCACCGTTATTACGAGAGGGACACAGGCCAGTACTTATCGCCAGATCCGCTAAACTTAAGGGGTGGCGTAAGTCCTTATAGTTACGTGCATAATCCGGCGAACTGGATTGACCCTCTGGGACTAGCGGGTGAGAACTGTGGGAAACTGTTTTCAAATGCATCATATACCGAAATTGAAAAAGCCAAACTAGATGGTTGGATAGTTGATTCCTTTAAAGACGGTAAATATAAAACTGTAGTCACAACTCAGGATACATACGTATACCGTGTTTATGGTGGAAATGCTAAACCGGGTGGTTCATTTGTATCAGACCTTCCGACATCTAATCGCATACAAGCCAAAATTGATGCCGCTCTTTTACCTGAATGGAAAAATACTAGGGAATTTGAAGCTCAAATATTAGTTCCTAGAGGAACTACGCTTCATGTAGGTCAAGTTGCACCGCAAACAACAAAATCTGGAGCAGTGCTCAAAGGGGAAGCAACTCAAATTCTCTTACCTAGAGATTGGGATCAATCTTGGATAAATAATATAAGATCTATTCCGTCAAAATAGAGATAATCACATGAATAATAAAGAGTTAATAAGTTTAGTCAAAAATATAATTTCCGATTTGGAATCACTAGCAAAACTTAGACAAGAAAACAAATTGGATTCAATTATAACGCTTTATAAAAAAACGCTTTCATCTTTAGAATCAGGGGAGTTAAAAGCCAATCTTGTGAAGAATATGACCAGAGGATATCTAGAAATCTATAGTGATTACGACAATCCCGTACTTGGCCTAATGTATACGTGTGAAAAAGAGCTGGATAAATATATAAACTCATAGCTCATTGTTTAAATTAAATATTTGTAATTAAAAAGCCGGAAAGATCTTTCGAGATCTTCCGGCTTTCTGATGATCTATCTTGGTGAATACCCACGGTAAGCCAACGCGGACTGGAGCTTAGAGATCGCATCCTTAATCTGATACGCTTCCTCGTCATTCACGGCACAGGCGCGTATCTCCGTCCAGTTCAGCCGCTTAACCAGTTGGGCTAAGGCCAGTGCTTCAATATGGGTTAACTGAATGTCCTGTAAATGTTCAATGGCTATCGTCATCTCATGCTCTCCCCTTAACCCGCAAAACCGGTTATCAGCGCCTGCATCTGCTGCTTAATCTCCCGCAGTTGGGCCTGTTGCCGCTGGTACTGTTGATGCTGTTGTTGCGTGGCTTCACTTTCTGGAATCAGCACCAGACAACCGTCCATCACCTTCACCGTAATCTGGCCGCCGGTATTAAATCCCGCCTGTCTGAGCCACTGGCCCTTAAGATGTATTGCCGGTGTGGCGTTGTTGACCTTATTCCCGTTCGGTACATAACCCACGGTGTAATAACGTTCTGTTTTCACGGCTTTATTTACTGCCGCTTCTGCTTTAGAATGCGCCTTAGCCATAGTAACTACCTCTTTTAGTTGCTTGTGGTGAGCGGCAGACGTGAGGTGCGAACTCACCGTCTGCCGCGCTATCTCAACGCTTAGTGCTGTTAAATCCCATTGCCTGTTCAACCATTGCTTTCTTGACAAAGCTGTCAAGCACCAAAATCAACGCTTGTTGATCGGTATCTGGCAACAGGTCCGCTTTTTGCCACAAGGAATGTAATGTGTGGTTGCGGATCTTCACTTCATCCGATATAGCCTTGCGGCCAACCAGTTCATCTATCGTGACCTGGAGCACATCAGCGATCTTAATAACCGTTTCCAAATGTGGCGCACTCGCGCCTTTTTCCCAACGATTATAAGCGCGCGGATCAACGCCCAACAGTTCAGCCAGCCGAACCTGACTTAAATTACGTGCCTCACGCAACAAGCGAAGACGTTCTGCAAATGCTGACATATCCAACCCTGCACACAATGAATCAATAGGGTTCATTGTATCGTCTCCTTTTTTAGCTGCCTGTTGCAAATCCCATAATGTATAGATAATATAATCTACATATATGTCTATTGACAAGGGTTTAAAAGGAACATTTTTATGGCACGCATCCCGGAAGCAGAATTACAGCACCTGAAAGCCGCCGCCTCCTTAGTGGCCGTGGCGGAACAACAGGGACGAAAGCTGATTAAACACGGCAAAGACGATTACGTGGTGCTGTGCCCGTTTCATCAGGAGAAAACCCCGTCAATGGTGCTCAGTCCGAAAAAGAATCTGTATCACTGCTTCGGCTGTAATGCGGGCGGTTCGGTGCTGGACTGGGTGATGAAAACCGAAAGCTTAAGCCTGCGCCATGCGGCGGAGCGGTTGCGAGCTTTATTGGGCGAAAATCCGGCGGTCGAACCGCTGGTTGCGCCGTCTGAACCAACATTGCTGGCCGAAGATGAAGCCGGCCGGCAGGCGCTGCTGCATCGGGTGGTTGAGTTCTATCACCACACGTTGCTGAACGCGCCGGAGATGCAGGCGTATCTGACCCAGCGGCGACTCAATCACCCGGAGTTAGTGGCTCACTTCCGGCTGGGCTTTGCCAATCGCACGCTGGGGTATCGGCTGCCGTCGAAGAAGCTCAAACCGGGCGCTGAAATCCGGGCGCGACTGCGGGCGGTAGGGTTGATGCGTGAATCGGGTCATGAACACTTTAGCGGAGCGCTGGTTATACCGGTGATTGACCTTGAGGGGCAGGTCCGGGAAGTATACGGGCGCAAAATCCGGGACCGGTTGCGGCCGGGGTCCGTCTATCATCTCTATCTGCCAGGTCCCCATCGCGGGGTCTGGAATGAAGCGGCGCTGATGGCCTCGAAAAGCCTTATCTTATGTGAATCGCTGATTGATGCGATGTCGTTCTGGGTCGCCGGTCATCGGAACGTGACCGCCGCTTACGGGGTCAACGGGGTGACGGCTGACCACTGGCAGGCGTTTGAGCGGCATGGCATCAAACAGGCGCTTATCGCGTTCGACAATGACAGCGCGGGCAATGAAGCGGCGGTAAAACTGGCGGCGGCGCTGCTGGCAAAAGGTATCACCCCGCTGCGCGTGATGTTCCCGCCCGAAATGGATGCGAATGAGTATCTGTGTCAGGTGGCCGAGCCGGAAGCCGCCTTCGCCCTGCTGCTTGAGAGCGCGACGCCGATGTCAACCGCAGTGACAACGCGCACGGAAGCGGAGGTATCCGCAGAAGCCGCCCCGCCTCCGGTTTTAGCCGCTGCTGTGGCGGCAGTGCAAAACCCAACGCCCGGCCTCATCTGGGAAGCGGGGGCAGACGGGGAACTTAAGGTCTCGCTGGGCAGCCTGCGCTGGTGCATTCGGGGGTTGTCTTCCGTGAAAGCGGGTGCAGTTGCC
>NZ_JAXBVE010000094.1:0-3466 GCF_035181445.1 Photorhabdus africana | reverse complement strand
AGGCCGGGCGTCGGGTGTTGCCCCGCCGTCACAACAGCGGCTAAAGCCGGAGGCGGGGCGGCTTCGGCGGATACTTCTGCTTCCGCGCGCGAGGCAACGGCCGTTGACATTGGCGTCGCGCTCTCAAGCAGCAGGGCGAAGGCGGCTTCCGGCTCGGCCATCTGACACAGATACTCATTCGCATCCGTCTCGGGCGGGAACATCACCCGCAGCGGGGTGATACCTTTTGCCAGCAGCGCCTCTGCCAGTTTCACCGCCGCTTCATTGCCCGCGCTGTCATTGTCGAAGGCGATAAGGACCTGTTTGATGCCATACCGCTCAAACGCCAGCCAGTGGTCAGCCGTCACCCCGTTGACCCCGTAAGCGGCGGTCACGTTCCGATGACCGGCGACCCAGAACGACATCGCATCAATCAGGGATTCACACAAGATAAGGCTTTTCGAGGCCATCAGCGCCGTTTCATTCCAAACCCCGCGATGGGGACCCGGCAGATAGAGATGATAGACGGACCCCGGCCGCAACCGGTCCCGGATTTTGCGCCCGTATATTTCCCGGACCTGCCCCTCAGGGCCAGTCACCGGGACAACCAGCGCTCCGCTAAAGTGTTCATGACCCGATTCACGCATCAGCCCTACCGCCCGCAGTCGCGCCCGGATTTCAGCGCCCGGTTTGAGTTTCTTCGACGGCAGCCGATACCCCAGCGTGCGGTTGGCAAAGCCCAGCC
Source organism: Photorhabdus africana (assembly GCF_035181445.1). Taxonomy (NCBI): domain Bacteria; kingdom Pseudomonadati; phylum Pseudomonadota; class Gammaproteobacteria; order Enterobacterales; family Morganellaceae; genus Photorhabdus; species Photorhabdus africana. The sequence goes on along the minus strand of NZ_JAXBVE010000094.1, from coordinate 2,742 downwards.
GGAAGTGAGCGACTAACTCCGGGTGATTGAGTCGCCGTTGTGTCAGATACGTCTGCATCTCCGGCGCGTTCAGCAACGTGTGATGATAGAACGCCACCACCCGATGCAGCAGAGCCTGCCGGCCGGCTTCATCTTCGGCCAGCAACGTCGGCTCGGAAGGCGTCACCAGCGGCTCGACCGCCGGATTTTTGCCTAATAAAGCCCGCAACCGCTCCGCCGCATGGCGCAGGCTTAAGCTTTCGGTGTTCATTACCCAGTCCAGCACTGAACCGCCCGCACTACAGCCGAAACAGTGATAGAGGTTCTTTTCAGGACTGAGGACCATTGACGGGGTTTTCTCCTGATGGAACGGGCACAGCAGTACGTAATCTTTGCCGCGTTTAATTAGCTGTCGTCCCTGTTGTTCCGCTACGGCCACTAAGGAGACGGCGTTTTTCAGGTGCTGTAATTCGACTTCGGGTATCCGTGCCATATAGCTGTTCCTCCAAAAACCTGTCAAGATGAAAAGAGTAAAAATAACTCTGTTGCAGAGTACTCTAAAATAGAGTATTGTCAACTGCAAGATTAAAAACAGGGAGTATCCTCATGGCACGGTTAACTCACAGGCAGATACAGGCCATGAAGACGAAGGATGAAACATTCTTTAAAGAGTTAGGCGCGCGGATTGCGCTGGCTCGCAAAGAGCAGCAACTCACGCAGCAGCAACTGGCGGAACAGTTGGGGATTGCTCAGCAGACAATGGCGCATTATGAAGGCGGGCGACTAAAGGTATCAGCGGCTCTTCTGCCATTACTGGCGCAGATACTGAATTTATCGTTGGATGAGCTGCTTGGACTGCCTTCGGTCAGGCGTAATAGTAAACGGGGCCCCAGTTCCCGGCTGGAACAACAGATTGAGATAATCAGTCAGTTGCCGAAAGCCAGACAGAAGTTCGTTTCGGAGATGCTGGATACGGTAATTGGTCATAGCAGAGAGTAAAGAGAGATAGCGCGACTGAGACAGGTTGCCCCCTGTCACAGTCGCTCACCACAAGCAACTAAGAAGGAGTTGAATGATGGCTAAGGCGCATTCTAAAGCAGAAGCGGCGGTAAATAAAGCCGTGAAAACAGAACGTTATTACACGGTGGGTTATGTGCCGAACGGGAATAAGGTCAACAACGCCACCCCGGCGATACATCTGAAGGGGCAGTGGCTGAGACAGGCGGGGTTTAATACTGGCGGCCAGATTACGGTGAAGGTGATGGACGGTTGTCTGGTGCTGATTCCAGAGAGTGAAGCCACGCAACAACAGCATCAACAGTACCAGCGGCAACAGGCCCAACTGCGGGAGATTAAGCAGCAGATGAGGGCACTGATAACCGGTTTTGCGGGTTAAGGGGAGAGCATGAGATGACGATAGCGATTGAACATTTGCAGGACATTCAGTTAACCCACATTGAAGCACTGGCCTTAGCACAACTGGTTAAGCGGCTGAACTGGGCGGAGATACGCTCTTGTGCCGTAAATGACGAGGAGGCGTATCAGATTAAGGATGCGATCTCTAAGCTTCAATCCGCTCTGGCTTACCGTGGGTATGCGCCACGGTAGATCATAAAAAGGCCGAAAGATCACAAGGATCTTTTCGGCCTTAACATCATTTAATTTGCTATTTCTTCCCAAAATTCATTTGTTCGAGAGCCAACATATTTAATGATTTTTGTGGATGTTTCTTTACCCAAAAAAATAGTTCCAACGCCTCTGATAAATAATTCAAAACTAGTTGAAACTTGTTCAAAGTCATCCATTGATGATTCACTGGTCATAACAAAAACCTCACCAGTAATAGTGTTTAGTAATATGGTGTAAGGATCAGATATTGCTATAACGATAAATTCTTTAGGTCTATTTTCACCAATCCACCAATGATTAAAAGCGCTCTCACTGTTAATATTTACTATCATCTCAAGATAATCAGAACCATTACCAAATGATATGTTTCCTAATGAAAGATTATCTAAATCATAGTCTTTTATGAATGACAGAAATTCTTTAGGGAATATGACATTTAGTTTTTTTTCTGAAATTTCAACGTCTAATAACGGTTTGTATCTTTTAGATAATTTCAAATCATCAAAATCATCGCCTAACAGTGAGAATTTCTCATCTAATTGTTCACTTATTTCTTTGATCGTTAGTAACATAAAATTCTCCTTTTTATTTTGTATGCCATATACCGCCACTGCCAACATGAGTTGAACTCGGAACAGGTATTGCGTAACGCCCAAAATCAACATGATGGTGAATTAATGTTTCACCTTTGTAATTCACATGTTCTGGGAACGTCTTAATCCATTGATTATCTATTTTAGGTGATAATCCTAACTCTTTTATTCGGTACATATTACTTTTACTCAAAGAATCTGGTTGTAAATTACTCCATTGTTGCCAGAATTCTTTATTGTTTCTGATACCACCATTAGCAGTCATTTTGCCACTAGTGAAAGTACTTGTGTCTATTGAATACTTGGGGTCAGGTCTATTTGGGATTCTTGGATCTACCCTTGTTTGATAAGGATTGTCATCCCTTGAAATTTCTTTTATTCCAGGGCAACTAGTAAGACCCAGCGGGTCAATCCAGTTCGCCGGATTATGCACGTAACTATAAGGACTTACGCCACCCCTTAAGTTTAGCGGATCTGGCGATAAGTACTGGCCTGTTTCCCTCTCGTAATAACGGTGCCGATTATAAAATAAACCGCTTTC
>NZ_JAXBVE010000093.1:0-3669 GCF_035181445.1 Photorhabdus africana | reverse complement strand
CATCTGATGACGGAACTCCGCCGCCCAGGCCGGGTTTTTGAAGGTGTAATCTTTGAGCTCGACCACCGCCGGCCGTACCTGCGCCTGGCGGGTCAGCCGGGTAATGCACAGCTGTTGGGCCTGTTCAGCGTCGTCGGGGTGATAGGGCAGCACCGGGCCGTTGACCACGGCACCGGCATCGTCGGCAAACACCAGGGTGTTTTTATTGCCGGTGAAGTCAAAGCAGTAAAAAATCCCTTCTTCGGCGGTGAGGCGTTGCAGAAAGTCAAAATCGGTTTCGCGGTACTGGACGCAGAACTCCCGTTCCGGGTGCGGATTGCGCAGGCTGAACGCCACATCCCGGACGCCGTTCTCTTTGAGCAGGGTGGTGAGGAGGGTTTTGATATCCTGCTGCTGAAAAATCCGGGCATTCTGGCGCAGGGTGGTGCGCCACATATCGGGCCGGACGGTCATGTCATAGCGGGTCTGATGTTTGCCGGTATTGCCCTGAACAAAGCGGGCGACCATGCCGGTAACCGTGCGCTCGACGTGGCCGGCGCGCAGGATGGTCAGGGTGGCGCTCTGGTCGAGGACGGCGGCGAAATCAATCGCCGGGTCGGCGCTGGCTAAACTGACGGTCAGCGTGAACGGGGTGGAGAGGGCTTCGTGCAGGGTAAAGCCGGCCACCACAAAGGTGTACGGCGGCAGGCCGCCGGCGGTGAGGGTAAACTGTAACCCGCCGGCGCTTTGCGGACGCAGCCGGTCAGCGATTTGTTGTGCGAGGCTGGCGGCGTCGGCGGTTTTTTTCTGAAATGACATCTAAGGGTTCCTTCTCTGAATTTACGGGCGGTTTTTCTCAGGGAGCGCGGTCAGGCCGGCGGCCTGCTGCAACGCGTAATACTGGCTGAGCAGGGCGTTAAACCGGTCGTCGGTCTTTTTTATCAGCGCCGGTGAGACGGGCTGTCCCTGTTCGACGGCGACGGAAAGCTGGCGCAGCAGCTCTTCCAGCGGGACGTCACGGTTGTGGCTGTGCTGGATTTGGTCAATCGCCGTTTTCAGGTAAGAGAGGGTGAAACTGCCCCGGTTGCGCTCCTGTGTCAGGATATTGTCCGCCAGTAACTGGAGCTGATGCCGGGTCTCCCGCCAGTTGCCGGGGGGCGGCGCGTTTTCCCGCCGGATGGTCTGTAACTGCTGCCAGCGCTGCGTTGCCTGCTGCTGCCGGCGGTCCTGCGGCCAGGTTTTTTGTGCCATATCGGTCAGCTGCTCAGCCTGTTGCAGCACCACCAGCGGGGAGGTGTCCGCTAACCGGGTTAACTGCGGTGCATAGGCTGGCAGGTCGGGATGAGATAACCAGGCCAGTCGGGCCCCGTCCGGGGTGTCAGTCAGTGCGGTCAGTTGCTGTTGTAATGGCCGGTAAAGGCCCAGCCAGCTGCCGGTCAGGACAAACACCCCCAGTAACAGGCCCAGGCCGAACCCCTGTAGTGCGCTCATCGGCCGCGGGGGCGGTTCAGGGAAACGGACCCGGACTTTAGGCTGACCGGGGTCATCTCCCGCGTCGTCGTGGGTGTCCGGTTCAGGCGGTGCCGGTTCGGTGCTGGCGAGGTAAACCAGCGGCGGCATCTGCACGGGTCTGGCCGCGGGTTTGGGCAGGATACGGGCCTGTTCCAGTTTTTTGGCGGTGTTCTGGAAGAACCACAACAGGTTGTCGACTTTCGGCAGGCGTTTCAGGTCGGACTGCTGGAGCCGGTCGACTATCAGCTGTAAGGCCCGCTCGGCCCGGTAAATCATCCGCAGGTCGCGGGCGGTGTAATCGTGCTGGCGTAAGGCGCTGCCGCTGCGGGTGTTAAACCAGTCCAGCAGGTCGGTACGGACCGCCGGCTGCGGCGGCCACAGGTCATCCCACTGGCTGACCATCACCCCGGCCAGCAGTTCACAGCCTTCGGTAAACCCGGCCAGGCCGCTGAGCTGCAGGCGGGCCAGGGTGTAGTAAATCGCGCTCTGCAAATCGACGCCGTGGGAGCGAAACAGCGTCAGGGCCAGGGATTCGATAAGCGCCCAGTTCACCGCCGGCTGAGACGGGTGGTTGATTTTGTTAATTTCTTCGCGTATGGCCGTGAACGCCGGCAGATTCATCGGGTTGCCGCCGGCGCGGATAATCAGGTTTTCAGGGGGTTCACGCATGGCCGTTCATCCTTTCACCTGCCGCCGCCGGGGCGGAGGACAGGGTGGGTTGCTATGTTGCAATGAATAAAATTTGCCGTTAATACAGTTTGCCCTTAATACAGGGTGTCAGGCAGTCTGAACTGACTGAACAGGCCGCCGGCAAACGGATTGTCGGATTCATCCACGTAGAGACGGTAGGTCATGTCGCCCCCGTCCACCGTGAACCGCACATCAAACGAATCCTGACGTACGTTAGTCAGTTTGCCGCTGTTAATCAGCCGCAGCTGGGCCCACGGGCCGGTGAAGCGGATGGCGCGCGGCGATTTGCCGCCGGCATCCGGTATCAGCGTGAGCTGGCTTTCCACCCCGGCCCGCATCGCGTTGGGCCAGATGAGGTGCACAATGCTGCTGCGGCCGTGGGCGTAATCGAGCAGCTGGCCGTCGAGATTGAGCAGGCTGCGGCGTTTATTGCCGGTCAGGCTGAGGGGCTCAATGGCATACTGGACCCCCAGACCGTTTTGCGGCGAGAAGAAGGTGTCGCGGATACGGTCGGCCCGTTTCAGCTGTTCCAGCACATCCGGGCGGATAAGCTGCTGGCCGTCCGCGCGGTGGGTCAGGTTGTTTTCCACAAACGGTTTCAGGTTCTGCTGATAGAAGGCATCCAGCGTGCCGCCGGGCCGGAAGAACCGCTCAAATTCACTGAGCGGCACATCCTCCGTCGCGTCCGGGTTAAACGGATAGCGGCCGGCCAGGTAGGTCTGGTACTGTCTGACGACGGTGTCGTGCCATTCGATTTCCAGCGAACGGATGGCTTCCTGCATCACCACCCGCCAGGCCTGTTCCGCCAGTGCGCCGACCCAGCGGTTGAGCGGTGCCGGCAGGGTTTTCGCCCGCTGCTGTACGTCGAAAATCGGGTCGCCGTTATGCTGTTCAAGCCGCTGCTGAACGGCATTCAGGGCGGCTTTACCCGGGACCGGCGCGTTCTGAATGCCCAGCAGGTAACGGTGCAGCGCCACCAGTTGCTGATAAACCCCCTGTAAGGTGCTGTTTTTATCCCCGGACTCCTCCAGCACCGCGGTTTCCGGCGCGAATTCCCGGTGAATCCGCACCCGCAGGCGGTAATCCGGGGTATCACGTAACGGCTGCCGGGCTTTGGCCGGCAGCGTCTCGTTAATCTCCGGCAGGCGGGTGTTGTCGCTCAGGATTTGCAGGGCCCGGCTGATGGGCTGTTCGCCGCTGATGACCTGTTCAAGGGCGCTGAGGGCCTGCGGGATATCGGTGAAATCACGAATATCCAGATTGTTCATGGCCGCGCGCCAGGTGGCGGTGTAGTCCCCCAGGTACTGCTCGGTGATTTGTCGCTGGATTTCCTGCCGGTCCGTGTCGCTGTATTGCACGTTGTGTGACAGGTTCAGGACCCAGCTGTCCATGACGGTGAGGTCGATCAGCTGGTCGTCCTGTTTGACGAAATAGTTGTTGAGGCCGTTTATCGTCAGGAACTGCGGGATAATCAGTTGCTTGTCATTA
>NZ_JAXBVE010000092.1:0-3809 GCF_035181445.1 Photorhabdus africana | reverse complement strand
TGGAAGAACCCCCAGATCTGTAAACTTTGTGAGAGCTACGAGTTATCAACGTGCTTAAATGTGTTCAAAACACGGTAGATGGTTGCTTCGCCTAGCTTAAACTCCTTGGCTAACTGACCAATCGTAATGCCGGACTGACGCTTGAGATAAATATCATTTCGTATATCCTCGGTTAACTTAGCGGGGCGCCCGAATCTGACACCATTCTCTTTCGCTTTGGCGATCCCTTCCGCCTGGCGTTCACTGCGTAAGTCATTTTCAAACTCCGCGATGGTGGCCAGCATATTGAACATAAGACGCCCTGTTGAAGTTCGGGTATCTATATTTTGATCCAGAACGACCAAATCAATATTTTCTTGCTGAAAGCGACTAGAAATTTGTGATAAATGATCCACTGAACGTGCAAGCCGGTCTAATTTTGTGACGAGCAGAGTATCACCTTCACGCAGGTAATCCATACAGGCTTGGTATTGCGGGCGGTGTGCTGTCCGACCACTGCGTTTTTCCTGATAAAGACGTTCACACTCCGCTTGTCTTAATTTTTCCAGCTGAATGTCTAAACTTTGACCTGTTGAGCTGACCCGCGCATAACCAATTTTTGCCATAACCTATCATTATCCTTTAGACCATTTGATTGAGTACTTATGATAGGACTTTTAAGAGCTATTTCCAGCGACTATTAAAAAGTATACTTTTTAATAGCTTTAAATTTGATCGAGTCGTTCGATTCGTTTATATTGTTTGAATCATGCTATGATTCAATGAGAGGACTATTATGGATGCTCTTTCTGCCAATGAAGCCAAAACCCAGTTTGGCGACATGCTACTCAAAGCACAACGTGCCCCAATCCAAATCAATAAAAACGGAAAACCCGTTGCGGTGGTTATCTCAATGGATGAATACGAAAGTATTGAAACACTCCGGTTAAAATTATTGCAGTCAAGAGCTGAACAGGCCAGAGTTGATATTGAATCCGGTAACACCCTCGATGGCGAAGCTTTTTTTAATGAACTGATATCAGGTCAGTACGATTAGAATTTCACCTATTGAGGAGAAAAAAATGTCTGTAGCCGGACTTAGCGCAGAACAATTACGGTGGGTGAAACGTATACATGACTATGCTGCCCGTTTTCCCCTAACCGAAACCGGTGAGGCGCAATTACGGAAAACCTGTTACGACTATATGGATACCTTCAAACAGGTGATAGACAGTGCATCAATTGCCCAGCTGGATGGTATCTGTCAGCAATACACCGGTTTTTTCCGGTTCGCCAAACTAATGGAAATGCTGGCTCAGGGTATTGCTGAGGGCATTATCGACGTTCCCAGGGATCATTAACCATCATGGACATATCACACTACCGTTTAACGCCTGATGCCCAGGCCGATCTGATTGAAATTCGCCGTTTTACTGTACAACAATGGGGTGAGGTGCAATCAGAAAAATACCTGTCAGGACTTCAACAAACCTTTCGTTTGCTGGCTTCTACCCCTGCACTGGGAAGAGACAGGCCAGACGTCGGATCGGGCGTATTGAGTTTTCCTTATGTCAGTCATGTCATTTATTACCTCATCCACGAACGGCAACCGGTGATATTTGGTGTGCTGCACAAACGAATGGTGCCGGCAAATCATCTGGACGGACGCGAAATGATTTGATTGTCTGGCCTCATTGAATCCGGGACTCACAATGGAAAATATCAAGCGTATTCACTTATTATCCAATACCGAAATCGAAGAACTTTATGCCTGCCCCGAATTCAATGATCACGAACAAATCCTGTATTTTTCCTTAAGCCCGGCAGAACGGGTTGTTCTCGAACAGTTTCACAATACCCAGACTCGTATCCATTTCATCCTGCAACTGGGCTATTTCAAGGCGAAACAACAGTTTTTCAACCTATCACTTGATAAGGTCAGCCAGGATGTTCAGTATATTGTGACCACGTATTATAGCGATACTAATGCGGCCCGGTTCACAGGTTCACTCTCCCGAAAATACAGGCGCAGCCAGCGGCAGGCTATACTCTCGCTTTTTGGTTACCGAAACTGGTCTCCGCAATATACAGCTGAAATAGAATCTCATCTCGCTTATTTGTTGCGTTACTATCCCAAAGGGCACAGTGCGTTTCGTCAACTGCTGGCATACTTTGAGCATCAAAAATTGATGCTCCCGTCCTACCGAATACTCCAGGATATTTTCAGCCACGCCTTTATTGTGGAGGAAAATCGCCTGAATGCAGCAGTTTCCTTGTTGCCTGCCGCAATTACTGAGCAACTTTCCGCGTTAGTACAGCGGGATGACGGTATCACCGTCCTCAATATTATCCGTGCCGACCAAAAGGATTTTCAGTACACCGCCGTCAGAATGGAAGTAGACAAGGCATTACGCATTGAAGATCTTTATCGGTTTGCCAGAGACTTTCTGCCTTCTCTTATGTTGTCAAAAAATGCCATCCGTTACTATGCGGAAATAGCCGAACAATATGCTGCTTCCCGGTTGCGCAGACTGAGCAAAACACAACAATGGCTACAGGCCTTGTGTTTCGTCTATCACCGCTATCAGCAGATCATGGATAATCTGATTGTGAGTTTTTGTTATCACACGCGGGCTATCATGGATGCGGGTAAAATTTATGCGTCGATAGCCCACATGGAGCACAGTGCCAAAGTTGTCACGGACTTTCCCGGACTGGCAAAGTTTCTGAAATGGTTTCCAGAGCGGAACCCAAACATGAGTCAGGCTGAACTGGATGAAGTGGCGTTCAGTATGCTCCCTAAAGAACAATTTTCAGTCATGGCAGAATTTTTGGAAGGTAAATCTTTTGATAAGAAGGCAGCGTTGTGGGAATACTACGGTAAGTCCTCCCGCTTGCTCTCATTGTATCTGCGTCCGATATTTACCCGGGTAAAACTTGAATATTACAAGAAAAACAGTGAAATCGGCGAACTGATTCATATGTTGAAAACACATTATGCCAGCGGTAAAAGTCCCTCCGCTTTAAAAATCTGTGATGAGCTGGGATTCACCCTTCCCAAAAGTATGAATATCTACCTGAAGCGGAAACCCTCGGACACCCGAATTGATCCGTATTTATTTGAATTTTTTGTCTATTTAAAGGTTCTCCATGAGATTGAGCGGGGCCGTCTGTATTGCAATGACAGTGTCTCGTACTGTGATATTGATACCGATCTGGTTGACGATGCGCTGGTCGATAACGTTGAAAAGATCGCGGTGGAGTTTGGTTATTCCCGCCTCCCTGTTTACTGTGACCAGCGTCTTGATGAAGCGCTACAGGGACTGAATGAAGCCTGGGAGAGAACGACCCACAATATTCGTGCAAATAACAATCCCGGCTTTTATGTTCGTGAAACCAAAACCGGACAACAACACTGGAGCCTGCGCTATGACAGCGTTGAAAAACTGGACGATGCTTTTTTCAAAAACTTACCCAAAGTCGATATTGCTAATATTGTCATGTTCATCGGTGAGTTGACTGATCTGTGGCGTGGATTTACTCACCTGAAAGATCGCTATACCAAGCGGAAAAAACCGCTACCGTTGGCAATTAATGCCTGTTTGCTGTCAGAAGCCTTTGGGTTTGGTGCGTTGAAAATGGCCGATATGTCAGATTTAGAACTCAGCCAGCTTCGCGCTGTACGAGAGGATTTTATCCGGGTTGATACACTTTGTGCGGCCAATGAAATCGTCAGTAATCATATTCATTCACTGGCAATCTTCAAACAGTGGAACCTCATGGATAACAAACTATTGGCTGATGCAGACGGGCAAAAGTTTGCGACCACG
>NZ_JAXBVE010000091.1:0-3862 GCF_035181445.1 Photorhabdus africana | reverse complement strand
TCTCTCAGACTTTCATCTATATGTTGCTGTAATGGACTCAAGAAGTAATCGATCACGCGACGTTGATCGGTTTTTATTTCTGCCGTGATCGACATGCCCGGAGACAGTGGGACTCGCTGACCATTGACCAGCACGTGATCAGACTTCAAGCGAATACGGCTGCTATAGATGAGTCCACGCTTTTCGTCCTCGATAGCGTCGTTCGATACGTTGAGCACTTCGCCGTCAACGGTGCCGTACTTGGTGAAAGTGAAGGTTTCCACCTTGACGGTGACCGGTTGACCAACATGGACAAAACCCACATCCTTGTTTTCCAGCCTGGCCTCCACTTCTACCGATTGGTCTGCGGGGACGATGACCATCAGCGGCTGAGCCGGTGTCACCACACCACCGACAGTATGGATAGCGAGTTGTTGAACTGTGCCGGCCACCGGGGCTTTGAGGCTGGTCAAAGTTTCCTGATAACGGGCCTTCGCCAGCTCCTGAACCAGGGTCGCTGCCTTTTTGTTGGCTTCCTGTTGCAGGTCGAGCATGGCGCGGCGATTTTGCGCAACAACAGTCTCACGCCGACGTCGCGCCTCGTCCTGAGCGGCGGTGTACTGCAAGACACTGGCCTGCTGTACGCTTAACTGACGTTGCAGATCCAATCGCGTCTGCTCTTTTTCCAGATATTCATGCCGCGACACATACTGTTTCGTCAATAACCGTTGGTAATCCTCAGCTAATTGTGTCGCAATCGGCAGCGTTTTTCGCAGGCTAGCCACCTGGGATTGGGCTGACTGGATTTCGGCACTGCGTTGGAGGATTTCGGCATCCACCAACTCCAGGTTGCTGCGATATTCCTGATATTGTCCTTGAAGCCAGCGTTGGGCACTGAGCACCTGCTCAGGGTTGGCGTTGTCAATCGTTCCTACCAGCGAAGCCGGCGACTTTTGTTGATTGATCGCATCGAGCATGGCGGCACTCCGCGCACTGTCGATACGAGCAGCCAGCAGCTCGCTCTGGATCCGGCTGACGTCGGCGCTCGCCGCCGTCGGGTCGAGCTCAACCAACAACTCGCCAACTTTCACCGACTGGCCGTCATTGACGTGGATCGCTCTGACCACCGCCGTTTCACTGGATTGAATCAACTTGGTCTTGCCATTGGGAACGACCTTTCCCGGGGCGATAGCCACGACCTCGATTTTGCCGATGTAGGCCCAGAGCAACGCCAATACAGCAAAACCCAGAATGGTCCAGGTGAAAATTCTCGGTGCTGGGTGAACCGGTGTTTCCTGCAACTCTAAAGCCGTCGGTAAAAACTGTAATTCATGAGCCAGTCGCGGCGACACGTCCATGCTTTTACGTTGGTGCCAAGACTCACGCCACGCGTGACGATAACGCTGCAATAAGGAAAGGGTGGCGCTCATTTGAAATTATTTTCCTTGAATCGGAGTATGTTTATCTTGATCACATCTGCCTCTGATGGTGTTATTAACCATTGATTGCGTTATTAGCCGTTTTCATCGTACTTTCCAGAAATGGAAGCCTGTCATCCCTGCTGCATTCGATACAGCCGTGAATAGTGGCCGTCCTGACGTGCCAGTAACTCGGCGTGGGCGCCCTGTTCAACGATCTGCCCGCGATCCATCACCAGGATACGATGCGCGTCGCGTACAGCGGACAACCGATGAGCGATAATGATGACCGTGCGCCCCTTGCAAATGCTTTGCATGTTCTGCTGAACCACCCGCTCAGACTCGTAGTCCAGCGCACTGGTCGCTTCGTCGAAAATCAAAATGCGAGGATTGCCGATCAAGGCGCGGGCAATGGCTACCCGTTGCCGTTGACCGCCTGAAAGTGACGCGCCGTGCTCCCCCACAATGGTGTCGTAACCTTCGGGCAGTTCAAGGATGAATTCATGAGCTCCAGCCATGCGGGCAGCGTGCATGACCATTTCGAGCGGCGCACCCGGATCGCTTAAAGCAATGTTTTCACGAATGCTGCGGTTGAATAGCATATTGTCCTGCAACACCACGCCAATCTGCCGACGCAGCGAGGACACATCCGCCAATGCCAAGTCCATGCCATCGACCATGACCCGTCCGCGCTCCGGGACATAGAGCCGCTGCAACAAACGGGTCAGAGTGCTTTTGCCGGAACCGGAGCGGCCCACTACACCAATGATTTCTCCCGCGCCAATGGTCAAGTTGACGCCACGCAGCACCTCAGAACCATCAGCCCGATAACGAAAATGCACCTGTTCGAACTCTACCTGCCCCTTGAGCGGCGGTACTGTGCTACGTGTAGCCTGAGACAATTCCGTACGGGAATTGAGGATATCTCCCAGGCGCTGCACTGAGACTCCGGTCTGCTGGAAGCTGGTCCACAGTTGCGCCAGGCGCATGATCGGGCCGCTGACACGGCCGGCCAGCATATTGAATGCGATCAGTTCCCCCACCGATAGCTGCCCCTCAATCACGAGACGCGCACCGAGCCAGAGTGTGGCGACCGTCACTAACTTGCCAATAAGCGAGACGCTTTCATTGGCGATAGTGGATAAGGTCTGTGTTTTGAAACCGGCAGCAACATAAGCTGCCAGTTGGTTGTCCCACTTACGGATGGCCTGCGGTTCAACCGCCATTGACTTTAGGGTATCGATGCCATTGACCGTCTCGACAAGGAATGCCTGATTCTCAGCATTGCGGGTGAAGCTATCCTGTAATCGCTTACGCAAGAGAGGTGTAACCAACCCCGAGACGAGTGCATAGAGCGGCAATGACAACACCACAACAAGGGTCAACCAGCCGCTGTAATAGAACATCACAAGGATGAATACCAGAGAAAAAAGTACGTCGAGCATCAAGGTAATGGCGTTGCCGGTGAGGAAGCTGCGGATGTTTTCCAGTTCGCGTACACGCGCCACAGAATCACCGACTCTCCGGGCCTGGAAATAAGCCAGCGGCAGATTAATCAAGTGCCGAAACAGATTCGATCCCAACTGCACATCAATACGGCTGGTCGTATGGGCAAACACGTAGCTACGCAGACCGCTCAGGGCCGACTCGAACAGCATGATGCCCAGCAATCCCGCCGCGACCACATCCAGTGTGGTTAGGCCGTGGTGCACCAGTACTTTGTCCATGACCACCTGAAAGAACAACGGAGTCACCAAGGCAAACAACTGCAAGGCAAAAGACCCCAACAAAACTTCACCCAACAACTTGCGGTATTTGACGATAGCCGGGATAAACCAAGTGAAGTCAAAGCGTGAAGTCTCTCCGGGCAGGCCGTTACTGGAACGCACAAGCACCAGTTGCCCTGTCCAACGCTGCTCAAGCTGCTCGAAGCTGATAACTTCGGGGCGCGCCGAACGTGGGTCCTGAATCAGAGCCTGTTCTTTATCCAGCTTAGCCAAAATAAAAAATTGCCCATCTCGGTCAATGGCAATGGCGGGCAAAGGCGTATGTTCAAGTCTGGCCAGTGTTGTGTGTACAGCCCTGGCTTTCAGCCCTGAATAACGGGCAGCCAGCAGCAGCTCTTTCAGGGTAAGACCCTGGCTGGCAGTGGAAAATTCGTGTGAAAGTTGTTCAGTCGATATAGCGATGTTGTGAAACCTGGCCAACATGGCCAGGCAAATCAGGCCGGTATCCAGCTCCGGGGAAGAATGGGGTGGCTCAGTACTCATTTCATTATCCTGCATCAGACAACTTAATCCTTAAATCAAAAATCTGGATATTCATCTCACCCCTAGCAAGCTATCCAGACATATCCGCAATCCGTTTAGTAAACAAATTACAATTCATGTAATTAGGCGTTTATATCATCAAATAATAATAAATTTCATTTAATATATTCACAAACTGTGACATTAACCACACAA
>NZ_JAXBVE010000090.1:0-4080 GCF_035181445.1 Photorhabdus africana | reverse complement strand
AACCTGACGCTGGACACCTTAAGCACGCGCCGCACAGAGCAGGGCGACTGGGGGAAAGAGAACACTCGCCACCTGACCCAACAACAGGATATCGGCAGCCAGATAACCGGCGCCGGTGAGGTGACCCTGCAAGCCGGGCAGGATTTGAACGCCACCGCTGCCCATGTCAACGCCGGTCAACACCTGACGGCGCAGGCCGGAAATACCCTGACGCTGACCACCGGGACGGCCTCATCCGACTTAGTGGAGCACAGTAAACAGACCAGTAAAGGCTGGCTGTCGAAATCGTCAGTGGAAACCCACGATGAAGTGCATGACCGGCAGGCGCTCAGTACCACATTCAGTGGCGATAAAGTCAACTTACAGGCCGGAAAAGACCTCAATATCCGCGGCAGCAATGTGGCGGGGACGCAGGACGTCAGCCTGAACGCCGGTCATCAGCTCACCGTTACCACCGCTGCGGAAGCGCACGATGAAACCCATTTGCGGCAGGAGAAAAAATCGGGCCTGATGGGCACGGGCGGGATTGGCTTCACCTTAGGCAAAGCCAGCCAGAAAGTCACCACCGACAGTGACAGCCAGCTTAGCAAAGGCAGCACGGTCGGCAGCAGTCAGGGCAATGTCACCCTCAACGCAGGAGAACAGCTCCGGGTTCACGGCAGTGAGGTGATTGCCGGTAAAGACCTGACGCTCGCTGGTCAACAGGTCGATATCACCAGCGCGGAAAACCGCCATCACACCACGACAAAAACCGAACAAAAACAGAGCGGTTTAACCGTGGCGCTGAGTGGTGCCGCTGGGGGTGCCGTCAACAGCGCGGTGCAAACAGCCAGAGCCGCCCGCACTGAAAGTGACCCGCGAGTAAAAGCCCTGCAAAACACTAAAGCCGCCCTCAGCGGAGTGCAAGCGGCGCAGGCTGGCCGACTGGCGGCGGCTCAGGGCAGTGACGACAAAGGCAATAACAACCTGGCCGGGGTGAGCCTGTCTTACGGTCGGCAATCTTCCCGTTCAGAACAGCAGCACCGCCAGACCACTCAACAGGGCAGCCATCTCACGGCCGGGGATAACCTCAATATAACCGCCAAAGGGGATGTCAAAGGCGCATCAGGCCAGAATGGCGATATTCGTATTCAGGGCAGCCAGTTACAGGCGGGCAAAGACCTGCAACTGAATGCTCACCGGGATATTCAGCTCTCCTCCAGCCAGAACACCGAACAGACCACCGGCAAAAACAGCAGCCACGGCAGAGCGCTGGGCGTGGGCCTGACCGCAGGACCGGGAGGCACCGGTCTGAACGTCTCGGCCAATGTCAGTCGGGGCAACGGCCATGAAAACGGCAACGGCGTCAGTCATACTAACACCACATTACAGGCGGGACAGACCGTCGGGCTGAACAGTGGCCGGGACACCACGCTAAAAGGCGCTCAGGTCAGCGGCGAACAGATTACCGCCGACGTGAAACGTCATCTGACCCTCAGCAGCGAGCAGGACAGCCAGCGCTATGACAGCAAACAACAGAATGCCAGCGCGGGCGTCAGTGCCACCGTGGGTCCCCTCACCAACGGCACCGCGAGCCTCAATGCCAGCCGCAATAAACTGCACAGCAACTATGACAGCGTGCAGGAGCAGACCGGGCTGTTTGCTGGCAAAGGCGGCTATCAGGTTCATGTCGGTGACCATACCCAACTGGACGGTGCGGTGATAGCAAGTACCGCCGACAAAGCCAAAAACACCCTGAACACCGGAACGCTGGGCTTTAAGGATATTCAAAATCAAGCGGACTTTACTGTCGAGCAACAAAGTGCGGGCGTCAGCCTCGGCCAACCGACCGCCGGTCAGGTCCTGAATAATCTGGCGGTCAATGGGCTGACGGGGACTCATAACTCAGGCCATGACAGCAGCACCACGCACGCCGCCGTCAGTGACGGCAACCTGATTATCCGGGACAAAGCGCACCAGACGCAGGATGTCGCGAACTTAAGTCGCGATACCGATAATGCCGCGAATGTCCTGAGTCCGATATTTGATAAGGAAAAAGAACAGCAGCGGCTGAAACAGGCGCAACTGATTGGCGAAATCAGCGCCCAGATGACCGAGATAGCCAGTACGGAAGGGAAAATTATCGCCACCAAAGCGGCGAAAGCGAAGCTGGACCATATCAGTGAACAGGACAAAGCTGAGGCCAGAGAAAAATTGATAAACGCAGGCAAAAAACACCCGACGCCAGCGGATATCAATCAACAAGTTTATGACACCGCTTACACGCAGGCACTGAATGACTCCGGCTTGGGGACCGGCGGAACCTATCAGAAAGCGTTACAGGCGGCCACGGCAGCGATTCAGGGCTTAGCGGGCAACAACCTCGGTCAGGCGCTGGCCGGCGGGGCTTCACCGTATCTGGCGGGCGTGATAAAAGATCTGACCACCGATCCACAAACTCATCAGGTGGATATCGCCACCAATACGCTGGCCCATGCGATTTTAGGCGCGGTGGCCGCAGAGGTCAGCGGCAATAATGCCTTGTCAGGGGCAGCCGGTGCTGCTTCCGGTGAGCTGGCCGCTCAGGTCCTGATTAAGCAACTTTACGGCGACGGGGCCAAAGTCAGTGAGTTAACGGAGGAACAGAAGCAAACTATCAGCACCCTTTCCACCCTGGCGGCAGGACTGGCAGGCGGCATTGCCGGTGATTCCACCGCCAGCGCCCTTACTGGGGCGCAGGCTGGGAAGAATGCAGCGGAGAATAATTTCCTGGGAAAACTGGTAACAGAAGGGTGTGCAATAGCTGCTCCGTGTCGAGCCAAAGTGGCAGAAAAAGTCCTGGAGATAGGCGTTAAGGCGGGTATAACCGGAATAGTGGCAAAGGAAATCGCTGATAAGATTTCTTCAGAAGACTTAGACCATCTGATTATGCTTCAGATGATGGGAAATGATGAAATCACACAGAGTTACCTAAATACACTTCAGGATAAATACACTCAAGTTGCTAATCCAACTGACCTACCAACACATACCGGCGGTGATCAATCCGGTGATATAAGGAAATACCCTAATCATACCGGTGGAAACCAACAGTTAAAGCCGGGTAGTATACCGAACCATACAGGCAATGAAGAAAACCAATCTGGTGTTGCACCAAATCATACCGGTAATACGGAAGGAAAACCGGATACTGGAGGGAATACCACAACTACGCCGATTCCGGAAGAGCCAAATAAAGATGACTTAGCCTATCTGGCTCTGAAAGGAAAAGAAGCCCAAGAGGCAGCAGGGAAATTAGGCTTTGATCGGAGAATAGCTCCTCCTAAAGCACCATTTAACTCACATGGGCAACCTGTATTTTTTGATGGTAAAACCTATATTACTCCTGATGTTGATAGCCATAATGTTACTAATGGTTGGAAAATGTTTGACCGTAGAGGCAAGCGAATAGGGACTTACGATAGTGATCTGAACAGAATTAAGGACTGATTAATGTTTGGTATATTTCCCGGTGATGCACCTATCAGAGTAAACAATGAGCTAGTTCTGCCCGCGACAATTATTATTGATACGTTTACAGAAGCAGTTCACATACCTTTATCTTATTGGAGCTTTGAGGATTACAAGCGGAGTTGGCGAGCTTCTCTTGAGGAGGGTATACACAGTAAAAAGCCTGTGGCGCTAGCTGTATCAATGTATGAGCCCGATTACACAAATTTCATATTTGTTTGGGTCATATATTTTGCAGGTGAGGAGGTTTTCTTGCAAAATAGCATCCTCTTTTTAGATGAATGTCCAGGTTTTACTCCAGAGAAGATAAATAACTTTATAGAGTCGCGTACTACGCACAATGAAGACGGAATGAAAATATCTGAATGGAATACTGATCTAAATAGCATTATAGATTTTTATAACAGTCTTAGAATTAATACAGAATCCCAGTCTTGAGTTAGGATTTTTACTTTATTATCCACTAAATTATAGTAGACAATCATATACAGGATCTTAAGAATTAAGTCGTTCAAAACACGCATCCAATGTTTTGTTTTTAGACGACTTTCTTTGCGGTGTTTTGAATGCATTCTGGGATAAATAGGCTTT
>NZ_JAXBVE010000089.1:0-4371 GCF_035181445.1 Photorhabdus africana | reverse complement strand
AGAAATGCCTTTTTGGAATTGAATCTGATTTTTAGCCATTTTCATTTACCTCCACACAGACTTATTTTAAGTATACGCCTATGGGAGCTGAATTTAAGTGATAATCAGGTACTATTATAAGCAACAATATTCGGCTCGAATGTAATTTCATTTTCACCGACAATTAAAGTAATGACTTTATTTTCTTTGCTCATAGATTAATTCCTTTCTTTTATTAATTTCATCCACTAATTGATTATGCCGTGCGGCGCAATGACCATATAATTTGGAGTAATCCATTATAACATTTGCCAGATTATTTCCGGTTGTTCCCGTCAGCCGGGGTAATCTGTCCTGACATTTTGTCAGTAAGTTTTCCTGATAGTGTTCGTTCAATACTTTCGGCTGTATCGTTGTACATCCTGACAAATTCAGGGCTAACACACACATGAGTAAAAACAGGCCGAACCATTTCAGTATGAATCTCTCGTGGGGCGGCATGGGCTATCCCTTCTAGCTTATTTTCCAATTGTCGGGCGGATATACTGGAAATGTGTTGCAGTTCCTGCCGAATTTTTTCCCCTGTAGCATCCGCTGCCCGCGTGATGTTCAGTTCCAGACTGTCACGGTAATAATGGTTTACTCGCCAGCCTGCACAGAATGCCAATGCCAGGAAAGTCAAATACAGCATCCAGGTATTGAACATCATTTCGCCCCATTATGCGCCAGTGAGAAATGATTGCCGTCTGGTCGAGAAAATCGCCCACCCCACGTGCCGCCAAGAGATTCCCAATATTCTCCTAACGGTAAATAAGCATGACTGTTTGTCTGGTACTCGCACCCGATAAATAAATTCAGATCTATCGCCAGCCGCTGAATATGCAGGCTATTGGCAATGCCTTTCCCTATCTGAGCGTTTAACTTCGCTTGTTCTGGTGTCCGATAAGCCTCGCCTAAAGTCAGGCGATAACCGCGTTCGTCCGCCCATAAGATCAATTGTGCGACCAGTACCGCAAATAATTGCTGTTTTTCACTCAGTGTCATTTCTTCAACTTCCCTGTTAACAAAGCGCTGCCGCGCTTGCGTAGCCAAACTTCAATTAACTGATAGCCAGCAATCCCTAATGCGCTGCCTATCCCTGTCACCGCTATCGGGCTGATGCCCGGCCACCAAATCAACAATACCCCCGCCATCACTGACACAGCCGACCCTAAAATAATCCGGCCAATGAAAAGCCGCAGGGTGATCGGCTCATCGCCTGTTAGCATCTTTCCTAACGCAATCAGTGCCCCCAATAGCACCAGCGTCACAAAGGTTTTATCATGTTCTTCCATGAACACCCCTCTTTACCCTATCAGGCTTTGTGTCAGTTCTGCTTCCAGATAGGGAATGCCATTAATGCGCACAAAATCGGGACTGGTCACCACAAATTTCACTTTATGCGTCATGACACTGCCGCCTTTCGGATCAACGTCCAGAATGTCGCTGACAATCAGCTTGCAGCCGTAAGCCTCAACTTTGATTTCTTCGTTACCGGCCTTGGCATACCACATCAAATCGACGGGCTGAATACCCCGCCATGAACCCACCGTGCGCGCTTTAGCGGTCACAATCTCCAGATATTTGGTACTGAGTTCAATCTCCCCCTCTGCCGCCACATCACCGGAAATATAGCCATCCGGTACACCCTGTGTTTGGGCGGCGGCGGTGTTGTCCGTAATGGACAGATTGACCTTTTCCGCATGAACCAGATCCCCGTCCATATTAAAATCAACCGACTGGCCTGAAATACGTTTGCTCATGCGATTTTCTCCAGACTGCTATCCAGCAACAGACTGACGGAGATCCCTTTCGGACATTCGTAAGTGCGGACAGTGATATAAATTTCCACCGTGTTTTTATTGCGCCATGTCATCACCACATCGCCATCTTTCGGCGATTTCACTTCCCCCGGAAAAGTCACGCCGTTAATCTCGATACTGCGCGACATTTCACGCAAGGTGCGGGCGAAGTATGCCTGATGCGTTGCGACACTGCCCGGCGTGCTGTTTAAGCTACGGTCGGCAATTTTAGCGATAGCCTGCAAGCGCACTCGACGCGCTACTTTATCGACAACCCGCAAGTTTTCGATACGCTGGTAGTCTCCGCCTTCTACGTCCAATGTGCGGCCATCTGACCAATACATGCCATCATAATCGGGATACCACATCGGCACACTGAAACGCAGTTTTTCCAATGCCTGCAAGGTTGCCAGATCAATCGGCTGACCTGTGCCATCTTTTGGAAAATCGGTTGAACCCAAATCCATCAACGCCCCGGTTTGTACCCGTGCGGGACTGTCCGCCACGGTGACGGCGCGGTTGCATAATCGCCCGGCCAGCACGCCTGCCTCATTGCCCCACAGACACGGCACCAGTTGCACCGATGCCACGGCTTCGCCCTTTTGTAGCTCTGCCAGGCGAGTGACATAATCCGCCCAAGTCTCTTTTGCCTGTGTGCCATCAACCGCCAGAATGGCCCACTGCCAGCGACCAAATTTAGCCATCGTGTTGGCTCGCAAGGTTTGCGCAGCTTTAATGATGGCTTTGGTTGCGCCGACCGTCAGCGTATAGCCCTCAATACTGGCTATACGCTGCGCCGACGTCACCGCCTCAACAAACACCAATTCATCCGCCGATTCCGGCAATACATGGGTATACCCGGACCAGTTTTGCCCCGCATTTGCCATTGCGGCCAGTACATGACGTTTGAGGACAGTTTGTGCCGCTCCCAGTACAGAATCAAAGTCCGTCTGGGTATTAACCGCAATGGTTTTACCTACGTTGGTTTTTCCCGTCCCAACGAAAAGCAAGACTCGCTCAATTTCCCTGGTTTCGCCTTGCAATTGATTAACCTGGTTAACCTGAACATGTGGCCACATAATTTAATCCCTTATCAATGCGCTTAACCCACACCGTATCCCATGCCTTGCAACTGGCGAACCAGCGCTTGACTGAATTCTTCATCATTAATACCTAAGAACTTACGGGCAGGAACTTCAATCGTCCATGAACGTTTAACCGTCCCGCCGCTCAGTTCGCGGATCAATACCCCTGCCTGAATAAATTTCATATTGGCGGTAATGTCCTTTATCGGGGGCTTACGCCAGCGTTTACCTTTCTTAACCTGATACCCCAAATCCCGCAGTTTTTTCGCCTGCTTAATGGTTGCCATGCGCTCACGATCAACGCGCTTTTGTACTTGCCGCCGACTGACCTGAATACGCATCCCGTTTTGCTGTGCATACCCCACAACACCCGCAGGAACTTGTTGTTTTCCATTCTGGTAATGCCCGCCTTGCAGGTAAATGCGCACGGCGTTATTTTCCGGCATTTCCCGAATATGCAAGCGCTTCGGCATGTTCCTGAGCATTTTCTTGCGCCACGGGCTTTTTCTGGCCGTCCATCGCCCGCCATCCGGTGATTGCTGATTGCGCACATGGCGTTTTGCCGCCGGGATCACCCCGTATTTCACAATCCGCCATAACAGGCGTTGGCGCTTTTTCGAGGGTAGTTCAAGGTCACTCAGTGCGTTTTGCAGTGCCTTAAACTGATTTCGGTTTAACTGCCCCTGCATCATTATTGGCTTTGTCCAACGGGTGCCCCTGACTCATTCACACTATGCACAACCCCCTTTTCAGCAAACCAGATTTCAGTATCAGCCAGCCTCCAGCGCTTACCCTCAAAGGGGACGATGCCGTTTTTATCTTCACGCATGACAACAGGCTCTGACAGTGACAACGACACCACAACTACAGCGGTTTCCTCATCCACTTCAACGGTCATCGCTGGCCGTTCCGGCTCCAGATTGGCATCCCCTAAATCATTGCCCTGCTCAGTCAGCCACACATCTATTAACAATGGGACATATCGCGGATCAAACTCTCGGTATGGGAAACGCCCCCAGGCAATCACCGCCTCATACTGCTGGATAAACATCTGGTATTGCCCCAGACCTAAATCCCGTTGCGCAGGAATGAAACGAATTTCATCCATTTCACTGGTAAATTCTATCTTACAGAGACGTTCTGGCAGGTTTTCCCGCAAAAATGCCGTTAAATGATGTAATTTGCTCATATCATACGTACCGTTGTGCGACCGTATCCCTTCATATTGCGGATAACAAAAGCCGCTTCCGCTAATAAACGGGGACGTAGTTCAGAACTTTCTTGTGGCGGATGAGGGGCACGACTGACAATAGCGGTGTATTCCCCCAACAGATCCGCTTTTGCCCTGGCATAAACCTGTCTCTTGATCACATCTCTAGCTCAAGAGACTGTGCAAGCAGGTACCCCTCAAGGATGGTTTGTAATATGAACCATCCTTCCCATAACCTTTCCCATCCTACTCGACC
>NZ_JAXBVE010000088.1:0-4511 GCF_035181445.1 Photorhabdus africana | reverse complement strand
GTTACGATTGCCAATAAACATCTGCGCCCCTTCAAGCGCCTGATAACCGGCAATATTGACGCTGTGTTTACTGTCGCCATTGCCGATGTGCACCATCACATTATTATCCCCGAAAGCCAGTGACTTAAAGCCCCCCATACCGACTTTGACGCCCACGTTTGAGGTTCCCCAATTGAGCGCGGTAAATTCGCCATTCCCCACACCCACCTGAATATTACCCGAGTAACTTAGCCGGTTATTCGATAGATGACTTGAATCGGTCTCAATGTTATTTTTGCGTTTCTCTGGCGCAGTGAAAATATCTGTATTATCCACAATCGCACCTTTGGCCGGCATCTCCGCATCCGCTGTACCGACACGCGAAAGATTGATATCGCTTTCAGCAATATGGTGACGCACTCGCTCTGAACGGGTTTCAAGTTCGCCTTTTTTATTCCAACTCAAGACGACTTTGTTATCAGCCAGCTTATTGATCCATTGATGGTGCTCATCCCGGGTAAATTTACGGCCGGTCACATCAACGTCAACTTCACTACGACGAGCTGAAACCGTAGTGTGAATATCCTGCGCCTTTAAGGCGATAATAAAGCGACGGGCAAAGCCATCCCGTTTGTCATCGTTTATCAAAGAACAGCCCACAAGACTAATGTGATCAGGTTTGTGCGTTATGCTTTTAGCCAAATTAGCGTCCTGATAAAACTGCGTTAATCTGGTCGCCAGTTCATCAGCGGTGTAGCCACTCAGACGCATGTTATTTTGCTCTGACGCATCACGTCCATGACCGACAACCTGCCAACGCAACTGACCGGATAATCGGGCAAGATCGCCATAAACCTCACGATATTTTCCCTTAGAGTCAAGTTGAACTACTACGCTGGAATCCGGGTGTTTACCCGCCAGATTAGCCGCTGCTTTGGCGGCTACAGGGTCATCCTCCATCTGGATAATGATCTGACCATCAAAACGAATTTCACGACCATCAATTTGCGGCGTCACCGCCACCATCTGCCAGTCATCAAGGGGTTTGCTAATTTTTCCACCTTGATGATGAGTATCGTCGATGATAGCAGGCTTTAACGCCTCTTCCTTACCAGATAACCCATCCAGCGCTTCCACCGCAGGGCGATGTTGCGGTTTCACCCAGACATGTTTCCGATAAAGCGCCTCAGTGTCTTTAAACGCATTATCCAACGCCTGACTGACCCAAACTTTGCCTTTCTCACCGACAATATCCACCAAGTCCCGATAATTGACGGTGTAGCTATTCAGTATCTGCTTACGTTGTCCATCAGTGGTTGCCTGTAGTGCCTGATAAACCGCCAGACTTTCGTTGACAGAATGACCACCATCAAATACCAAAAATGCCAGCGTATTGAGATAGCTCTGCTCAGCCGAGAAAGTAGGCTGTTTACGGGCGATATATTTATTGAGGTGCACCATGACATTGGTCGAACCAGACGCGCCTGTCAACACAGCGTGGCCGTGCGCTAACCCATTACGCTCAAATGTAGTTTCCTGTCCGGGGGTTAAGATCCGTGCCACGGCAATATTTCTGCCATACAAAAAGTCATCATATTTGCCATTCGCAGGCTGGTGGGGCAGCGCCGTACCATAATCGTTGGTCTTCAGCTTTCCAGTTACTTCAACTTCGTACGTGACGTCCGCCCCGACAGTCAGTTGAGTACCGAGCGAACGGGCTTCGCTGATAACATCATAATAAAAACGATCACCTTCAACCTTCCACGCCGCCCCAGACATCCCCATTTCCTTTGTGACCGCCATTCTTACCGCCAGAAATGGCACCTTAATCACAGCAAAACCATCATCAACCTGAGTCATCATGGTCTTGAAATTGGCAAAAGTCGGTTCGTCCAGAAACGTCATTAATTCAGGCACCCGACTAAACCAGGGGCGACAGTCCCTATTGATGACCTTGACAAAACTCTCCATCTTTTCAGCGACAATCTTCTCACGCTCGGTTATATCAGGATAACGACCCTCTACCCACTGTTCAAATTGCTCTACCAGAAATTGTCCTGTCTGCCGGGCTGTGGTCATGGCATCCTGTGGCGCTGTTTTCACCAATTCATGGGCCAACTCAGAATCAAAATGGCGGCCAAACAGGTTGTCGATATATTGTCCCGTTGCCTTTTCTTTACGGGCATCAGCCAGTAACTGTTGAGCTAACGTGTGTAATTCAGGATATGTCTGCAACTGGGTAGCGGCATCCTCAAATAGCTTAATGGTTTCCTGTTGTGTGACTTGTCCGCTAAGCCAAAGGTTTTTGACCCGCTCAACTAACGGCATACCTTCGGGAATCGCTTCCTGTTGCAATCGGCTAACGAAAACGATAAGGCTGTCACTTTCAGTTTTAGGCGCTTCCCGCTCTGCCACAGAGTTAGTCTGGGTCAATGGCTTGATTTGCAAATGAGTAAGACGATTAATTTCACTTTGCGCGATGTCGCCTTTCAAGCCCGCCACACGCCCGAACCCATCAAAGGATACCTGTTGGTCAAACTGTGCAACATGGTCAGGCGCCAAACTAATCCCCAGAACCCCGACGGATTCAGCTCTTTTTGCCTGAAGGTAGGCAACCAGTTCCCCCATTTCAAAACGCAGGCTTTTGACTAACCGACCACGCTTGGCAAACTCATGAGGATCATGCTGTTGCCAATGAGCAAGCGCTTGCTCAAGCTGCAACACATGCTGTTCATCAGGTTGTTCGACCGCATTGTTGAAAGCCTCACGTACTCCCTCTAGCGCCTTACTGGGCCGATCGGTATTTATCTGACCAAGATATCTTTTCGTTGAATCAATAAACCGTTTGTCACCCTGACTGAGCAAGAAAGGCTCAAACTCTCTCAATATAGAAAAACGGGATTTAAGGTTATCTCCACCCGCAGTTTGCCCTAATCCTTGCAAATTGATACCCGAAATTACAGGCGCTTTTGTGATTAACTTTCTGGGCTGATTTGAGATAGGTTCCACTACCCTATCGGATGACGTTCCGCTAAACAGAGAAATGACCGAAGCACCGGCATTTTTTGCACGAATTCCCGCGTTGATCTGCAACCGGCTAACAGCTTGTTTCGCACTCGCCAACGCTTGCAATTCTTCTTCGGTCAACCCCTGATAATATCGGTTTCCCGCTTCCGGCATTGATTCCGGATCAATATGGCTGCCGGTTTCTCCCGCCCCTGTTGACTCATAAGCTTTTTCTTCTGACAAGCCGCTGCCTCTTGCACCACTGCAAACAGGCTTGGCATTGCTCAACTTCGCCCCTTTAGCATCCGCCTGGGTCTGAGCCGCTTTACTTTCCGCCGCCGCAATATCACGCTGACCACGATTTTCTGCATTCTGATACGCGATATTGGCGTTATCCTTCGCCTTTTCCGCCTGCTGCTGTTGTAAAAATGCTTCTTCTTTTCTCTGCTCTGCTTTTAATTGCGCCTCTACACCATCAACAATGGCCTTATCACGATTCTGTTTACCTTTTTCCGCTCCGGCTGCTGATAGCGCCACGGTATCTTTTACTTTTTGCTGTGTATCAATCGCATCCCAATGGATATCCGCCAGCCGGTTTTCTAATGTCGGCTTAATATCATCCCATCGTTTCTGGATGTCCTCAGAGACTCCACCCGCATAGTCGAGATAATGGTTCTCTAACCCACCACTCTCATCAGTTTTATCTTTAAGTGCTTTAAATTTGTCCGCTAGTAAAGTCAGCTCTTCCGTCACTGCCTGAGCTTCTGCTTTTATCGCAGCACGCTGCACTTGCCCATTCCGGTTAAGCGCTTCCTGATCCGGTGATTCTAATTGGGATTGCGATTTCGCAATCGCGGCCAGTTGCTTCTCTTTTTCTTGTTCTAGAAGCTGGCGATCTTTTTCCGCTTTTTCTTTATCGTTTAACGCATTTTGCGCCGCTTTATCCTGTTTCGCGTGTTCGATAACAGCCTTAGTGAGTCGTGAGCACTTAGATTTAGCAACAATATTATCGAGAATATAACCTGCGCCATCATCCTCACCGGTTCCTTTAAACTCAATGCGGTTACTACCCGTTTTTGCTGTTAGTTCCAGTGTTTTATTTTGCCATTTCGCGGCGTCGCCAAAAGCCGAGAATACAAGTTTGCCATTCCATAAAACCTCCATACCACTGTCGGTAAGAGCAGCATGGAGACTATTGGAAAAATCAAAACTCAGTGAAATCACTTCTCCTTCAGACAAGTTTTGCAGATCCTGATAAATCGTGGTGTTTCTCTCCACATCAAGTTCACTGACGCGCTCCCCATGCCCCTCTTTTTCAAGGACATAAATATTGGCTGGGTGATATGCTTCAATACCATGAGTTGTCAACCAACCCAACTTACCTTGCTCAAAATCACCATTGATGATCAGATTAACTTCCTGTTCCGAATCATCGCTTTCATTAATATTCAATGAATGATGAATATTTTCGAGCTCAGGCGTTTTGACCGCGGTGACAGAACCAAGCAAACGATTGCTCAAATCTG
>NZ_JAXBVE010000087.1:0-4565 GCF_035181445.1 Photorhabdus africana | reverse complement strand
AATCCCCCACCGCGCGTTGGGTGTTTCTGGCCTTTGAAGGGATCAGCACCTTTGAATTTCAAGAACATAAAATGGTGACAGGAATGCAATCTTACCACCATGAGCTTTTGAATTTATTAGGCGCACAATATAAAGCGGTTTATTCCTGAATTAGGTGCGGAATGAAGGATAAAAATACAATTCGTAGATTAAAATCATTTGATTTTTTATAAAGATATAAATCACTTTCCAAAATAGTGCTCCACTTCGTACAACTCCTTGTGTAGTAAGGGTTGTAAACTATACATAGCAGAGTTATGAGTTAGTACGGTCTATCAAGCATCAAATTTGCACTGTTTGGATATTAATCAAATAGACCAACTGTATCAATATTATGAAATCCTATTTATATCTATGTCTCTCATTTAAAATTATATTCTGTCAATAATAAAACACCTATAAACATTTCCATAAAAGGATTATAAATTCATTTTCTAATCAACACATGAAATTTTCAGTAAAAAACATCACCCTTTAAATGTTATAAAATTCATATTTATATAATTTTCAAATCGTGATAACATATTTATTAAAATAATTAATTTCATGATTACATTAATTATTTTATGAAGTAAAATATTAAATATATTACTTTCCACTACAGTTATCTATCAAGGCAAATTTGCAAATACCTTAAAAAAATCATAAATAATTTACTCTATACGGAAACATATGAGCCTATGCTTCCTTTTACGGGAAACTGAACCATGCTTACTGATATATTTGTACATTATTTTAGTGTCATACAAGATCCGAAACTATCTACCAAAGTCACTTATCTCCTCTTTGATGTTTTATTCCTGACAATTTGTGCCACCATTGCTGGTGCGTACAGGTGGAAACACATTGAAGATTTTGGTGAAGTCTATTTGGGCTGGTTTCAGGAAAAAAATCTCTTCCTTAATGGTCAGTCTGTTCATAACACGATTGCCCACATTATTCCGCCCAAATTGGGACGTTGCTTTCTGCAATGGATCAAAACGGTTTATGGACAGTTAGAAGGACTATTGATTACCATTGATGGTAAAACCCTAAAAGGGATACATTACCATCATTCCAAACAATCTGCGATCCACATGGTAAACGCTTTTGCTACCGCTAATGGCCTGATGATGGTTCAGAGTAAAAAACAAGAAAAATCAAATGAAATCAAAGCAACTCTAGAGATTATTTACTTACTGCAACTAAAAGAATACTTAATATCAATTAATGCGACAGGATGTCAAACCGAGATTACTTCATTGATTATCGGACGAGGTAGTGACTATTTATTGGGTATCAAATGGAACCTCCATAAGGCTTTAAAAGCTGCTACTTCCAAACATATAGCCCACTATCTCCCTAAGCACCTCTTTGTAAAAAGGTATCATGACCGAATTAAAATCCGTGAATATTATGTTTTACCGACTAGTCAGTTAACGAGAATCCTCCCTAATTGGAAAAGTTTGTCTCCTCCAAGTGCAGTGGTGGATTATCAGCAAGAAATGTTGGGAAAAGTCTCTTTTGACTACCATTATTACATCAGCTCAGTCCCTGCCAGTACCGTAAGAGGATGTAGGGAAATTGAAATAGCTTACATTGGATACTGGATGCTTCAATAAAAGAAGAT
Organism: Photorhabdus africana; assembly: GCF_035181445.1. NCBI lineage: Bacteria > Pseudomonadati > Pseudomonadota > Gammaproteobacteria > Enterobacterales > Morganellaceae > Photorhabdus > Photorhabdus africana. Next base: position 2,917 of record NZ_JAXBVE010000087.1, on the reverse strand, counting down.
GCCTGCCAGATATACCTCCCAAACGAGGCAAAAATTCTGGCCTGTATAAGCATAATATGTTAATTATGTTAATTATGTTAATTATGTTAATTATGTTAATTATGTTAATTATGTTAATTATGTTAATTATGTTAATTATGTTAATTATGTTAATTTCAGAATCAAAAAAAATAATATTGAGTGTAAACAAAATTGCTGCAATAAATAGTCAGTATTTTAGAAGCAGTTCTTATTGCTGGATTAACTTCGGCGGCTAATAAGCAAACTCTCATGCTCTTGCCCTAAGTTATCTATCATCTCATTCTAAAAATACACATTCATTACAAAAATAACTAATAGAGGCGAAAAAATCATGCAAGAAAATCTATCTATTCGCAAAGCTACAATTCAAGATACAGAAGATTTAGTGGAGTTAAGAAAAATTTTATTATCCAGTGGTAATACCCACTATTCCGCTAAAAGTGAAGAAGATAATTTAGCCTGGCAAAATGCATATAGAGATTGGATTAAAGAGAATATTTCAAACAAAAATGTATTAATTCTGGTTGGACAATATGGTGAAGATACAAGCATTTGTTCATGTGTTATTGGAATTATTGATTTACGAGCCCCTATGGTCGGTGCACTTAATGGGCGAATTGGTTGGGGACAATCTCTTGTAGTACGTAAGGATAGGCGAGACTTAGGGATTGCTGAAGCTATGATGGATAGTTTCCATAGTTGGTTTAAAAAGCAAGGTGTTCATAAAATTGTTATTCAATCTAGTAAAATGGCAGAAGAATTCAATAGAAAAAGAGGTTATATCCACACTGGAGAACAATTATTATTTAAAATAATTAAATAGGAAAATGATACTATGAAAGTTTTAATTATCGGAATGGGCTTCTCAGGAAAAATGTTTGCTGAATCATTTCATAACATATCACATCTATACAATGAGGGCATTAGTATTGCTTATACTTCCAGATCAAAAAAGAATATTAGTTTGATGTACTACCCTACTGTCAGCTTTAGAATTATTTAATCCAGACATATTAGTAATATCTGTTAATGATGAAAGTCATGGGGAAGTTTTATCTTTAATTCAAAAATTCAATGGATTTGTTATATGTGAAAAACCTTTTGTAGATCCTAGCTTCAAATTAAGCACAACAGAAAGTCTATTAGAATTTTCATCAGGATTTTGTTTAAATATGGTTGCAAGATATTCACAAGCAGCTCGATTATTAAAATTTTATGTAAAGGAAAATAATTTAAAACTGTTAAGAGCAAACTTCTTATGGGAAAAGAATAGAATTAATGACTATCGTCCAACAACAGGAATTATCAGTGAAATCATACACCCTTTAGATCTTATTCAGTGGATTAACTTCGATTCCCCATTATATTTAGACCACATTCAAGGTGTAAAGTCTGATTATTCAATATCTGGAAACGAAGTTCCAGACAGTGTTTCTATCATAGGTGAAATTAATGGAGCTGTAGTCACAGGATATAGTAGTTTTGTAAATCTATTTAGAAGAAGAGAATTAGATTTTGTTTTCCATAATGTTCATAATCAATTAATTTTTTCCCAACTAGCTTTTGACACACCAAACTGGTATGAAGATTCAGTAAGAATTTGGACAGAAACTAGTATTCAAACTGAAGAAATTTTATATTTCAACTCTCTTGACCATGAGTATAATGGAGATAGAAAAATAGAGCGGATTATCAATGTTGTCAAAGACATTACTGACTTTGTTATTCTGGGAAAAAAACCTTCTTTTGGATTTCCAACTTTAAAAGAAGCTATACGCCTTCAAAAACTACTTAATACAATTGATTCTAAGAAGCCAAATTTTCATAAAGTCAAATATAACCATTCAAAAGAAAGAATATTATTAAATGAGCAAAGTGGATTTGGACGATTAGGATAAAAATAATAAGGAACTTAAATGTGACTTTTCAGACCTCGACTGACAACTTTATGTATATTTAACATATGTTAGTTGAGGTTAATACGAACAAGAAAATACAGGGTCAAGTGGTGATTGACCAGATTATCCATACAACGGGTTCTGGCTACAGAGATTTAGTGATAAAAATTGGAGACATCTTGTGCATCCATCATATTTTCTATAAGGGGATCATTATAAGGTTCTGAAAGACCTCGTTGCACGAGATATGGAAGAACATGTGCATCTTTATTGTCATTTTTATCTAGGTTTTATAAAGCATTTCCCGGGCTCGAACACAGGAAAGGGAAGAAAGCAGCCGACATTCAGCTCTTTGTTGTACCAGACAATATGTGATATTACGGTGATAGCCAGCCGTTGGCTCAAATCCAACGCAGATTTTTAAATAAAGTTTGCTTGATGCCACGTCCAATAATCGTTTGTAACCAATTAGATCATTAGTTACCTTCATATAAACCTGCCGTCCGTTTCCAAACAAGATCAGAGCATCATGTAATTTTTTCGCAATATCCAATGCAATAATGACAGTATCTGAGCTATGTTAATGTTGTTTCTGAGCAGTCATTTTATACCCGTCATCTTTCAAGTTGCCTCTTTGTTGGCTGCGCTCACTCACCCCGGTTACAGAGTTATCTATGCTTCCGGGGATTCGCTCCCTTTCCGCCGCGATCCATCTTGAAATCCATAGGGTATATATCTTTCTATCATATGAAGTGATACCACTTAATAGTTTGATAGAAATGGTTACTCATTGTTTTGTTACTGAGGTAACATGGCCTAGAGTTTTCCGAACATGAATGGATGACTAAATTATTAGGTACTCAAATCTATTTTGCGCCCCCTTACTCCAGGGCAACCGCATGAATGATTAAATATCACTCACATTAGCAAAACCCGCCTGTAATACTCGCTCCAAAAATTGGGTTTTCATCCATATTCGTCTACGTTTCGCTTTGATG
>NZ_JAXBVE010000086.1:0-4651 GCF_035181445.1 Photorhabdus africana | reverse complement strand
GTTACGATTGCCAATAAACATCTGCGCCCCTTCAAGCGCCTGATAACCGGCAATATTGACGCTGTGTTTACTGTCGCCATTGCCGATGTGCACCATCACATTATTATCCCCAAAAGCCAATGACTTAAAGCCCCCCATACCGACTTTGACGCCCACATTCGAGGTTCCCCAATTGAGCGCGGTAAACTCGCCATTCCCCACACCCACCTGAATATTACCCGAGTAACTTAACTGGTTATTCGAGATATAATTTGCATCAGTCTCAATGTTATTTTTGCGTTTCTCTGGCGCAGTGAAAATATCTGTATTATCCATAATCGCACCTTTGGCCGGCATCTCCGCATCCGCTGTACCGACACGCGAAAGATTGATATCGCTTGCAGCAATATGACGACGCACTCGCACTGAACGGGTTTCAAGTTCGCCTTTTTTATTCCAACTCAAGACGATTTTGTTATCAGCCAGCCTATTGACCCATTGACGGTGTTCATCCTCGGTAAATTTACGGCCGGTCACATCAACGGCGACTTTACTACGACGAGCCGAAACCGTGGTGTGAATACCCTGCGCTTTTAAGGCGGTAATAAAGCGACGGGCAAAGCCATCCCGTTTGTCATCACTTATCAGCGAACAACCCACGATGCTAATGTGGTCTGGTTTACCCGCCTGACTAAAGTTCTGTGTGAATTGTTTGAGTTTCACTGCCAGCTCATCTGCACTGTAACTACCCAGACGAGTATTATTCTGCTCTGATTTGCTACGACCATGCCCCACAATCTGCCAACGCAACTTGTCTGATGGTTTAAGTTGAGATGAATCACCATAGACAACACGGTATTTACCCTCAGAATCAAGCTGAACCACTACGCTGGAATCCGGGTGTTTACCCGCCAGATTAGCCGCTGCTTCGACGACTGCTGGGTCATCCTCCATTTGGATAATGATCTGACTATCAAAATGAGTTTCACGGCCATCGGTTTGTGGTGTTACCTCGACTGTTTGCCAGAGCTCAATGGGCTTATGAGCTAACCCTACTGCTGATGCGGCGTGCAAGCTATTAAGCAATTGAATACGCGGCACACTGGCTACATCGTCATATCTACGCAAGCCCCCCTTGGTAATAAGCTCATTCAGTAATGAAGTGCCGCCATTTTTCACCACAGCCGTTTCCAATACCTTATTTTTGCCAGATAATGCGGTTAAATCTTCCACAGGCGTGTGGCTTTTCTTTTTCGCTATTATTTCAAGCTGAACTTCCTGAAGTGCCTGAGCATAGTTAAACAACTCGGTTGGCGTCCAGACACCAAACTTTGGCAGCCACTTATGGCCGACAAGTTTATCTGCTCCCCCTGCTTTTAATATTCTGGCAACAATGCTTGAACAGTTATTCCTCAGCAGTTGGTAATGTTCATTAGGGTCATTGCTGATTTTACGCCATTTCGCCTGCATTGCCGCTACATCCAGACCTTCAAGGTTAATGCGAAATACGCGCCCTTGATCGGCTTCGCGGTCTTTAAAGTTCTGAATATCCGCCAACTCTCGCTCTTTAAATTGACGAATGACATTGGCAGTACGTTTTTCTATCAGTTGAGGGTCTTGGACATTTTTATTGGCTTGATATCGCAGTTCTTCCGCAAAAAACCTGCCAACATCTGCCCTCTCGTGTTCATAACCATTCCACATGTCAACAAATGGCTGGTATATCTGTTTAGGAATACCGGATGATTGCAGCAACCCAAGATCTGCCAATGCCATCATAGTAAAGTCTTCAGTAACATCTTTGAAGGCGACATCTACCCCCTGTGCCCATTGTAGCTTGCTAGTGAAACGTTGTAATTTATAGTCACCATCTCTCAGACCGAACTTATCACTCTCTTCGTAGGCGACATCTATTTCAAGGGCTCGATGATTCAACAACGGCCACCAACTGGCATAATTTCTCTTATTGATAAAGTCTGCGGTGTCCGCATTAACATACGCACGCCCCTGACCAATTTGCATTGCGCCGTGACCTAATAAGCTATGAGCACTTGGTTTCCAAACAAACAGTGTGGCACTTATTGGAGATAAATATTGCTCAATCGCCTGATGGATCTTTCTTAAACCAGAGACATCAATACCTTTCCCGTCGTTCGATAAATCGCTGGCTTTCAGATTCGAGAAGACGGCATCTGAAATATCTTGACCATATTCTTTAATAACCGCCGCTTTGACTTGCTCAACCGCCTTATCAGCACTTTCCGCTTGCTGATTAATATGAATATTTGCCTTACCCCGAGTAACAAAATCACCGTTTTCATCAATATAAAGGTGTTTTGAATCTTTAAGATTGGCACTGCCAAGCTTATCATACAGCCTACTGAAATCGCCTTGCCCTGGGATTTTTACGGTGGGCCCAGCAAGTGCCATCGACTCTTTAAAGCACGTGTCAATTTGAGACAATAAAGCTCTCATCGCCGGTACACGACCTGAGTCAGGGTGACCTAAGAGGTATCCTTCAACTTGTTGGCGCAAATCGAATAATTTTCTAACCACATTCAATATATAGTCTTTTCTGCCTTGTCGGATATCGTGATAACTCTCTAGCGCATCAATGACTTTTTCGTAATTATCACCCCGAATTTTACCCACCACCGATGCCGCTTCCTGAAACTCACTCACCGACATCAACTTTGGCAAGGGTTTCCAAGCGCTATCCACATTCTCCATAAGAATTTTAGTATTTATTTGATGATTAAATACAATCCGGTCTTCAAGGAAATATAACTCATCGGGTAACCGCGTATTATCGTCACCATTATCAAACCAATGGTTAACGTCGACGATTTTTTTTAGTACGGCAACGTTGAGCTCTTTTTTTTCACTTTCCCCCAATTCTTCCAGATTAACACCAGAAATTATCGGCACTTTTCTAATGAGTTCACGCGTCTCATGTAAAGGAGGTCCCATAATACTGTCAGATTGTGTTTCAATAGACCGAGGAATTAGCGAAACACCGGTATTTTTTGCACGAATTCCCGCGTTGATCTGCAACCGGCTAACAGCTTGTTTCGCACTCGCCAACGCTTGCAATTCTTCTTCGGTCAACCCTTGATAATATCGGTTTCCCGCTTCCAGCATTGATTCCGGATCAATATGGCTGCCGGTTTCTCCCGCCCCTGTTGACTCATAGGCATTTTCTTCTGACAAGCCGCTGCCACTTGCACCATTGCGAACAGGCTTGGCATTACTCAACTTCGCCCCTTTAGCATCCGCCTGGGTCTGAGCCGCTTTACTTTCCGCCGCCGCAGTATCACGCCGACCACGATTTTCTGCATTCTGATACGCGATATTGGCGTTATCCTTCGCCTTTTCCGCCTGCTGCTGTTGTAAAAGTGCTTCTTTTTTTCTCTGCTCTGCTTTTAATTGCGCCTCTACACCATCAACAATGGCCTTATCACGATTCTGTTTACCTTTTTCCGCTCCGGCTGCTGATAGCGCCACGGTATCTTTTACTTTTTGCTGTGTATCAATCGTATCCCGATGGATATCCGCCAGCCGTTTTTCTAATGTCGGCTTAATATCATCCAATCGTTTCTGGATGTCCTCAAAGATTCCACTCTCATAGTCAAGATAATGGCTCTCTAACCCACCACTCTCATTCGTTTCATCTTTAAGTGCTTTAAATTTGTCCGTTAGTAAAGTCAGCTCTTCCGTCACTGCCTGAGCTTCTGCTTTTATCGTAGCACGCTGCACTTGCCCATTGGTGTTTAACTCTGCATTATCCATTAATTCCAATTGAGTCCGCATTCCTGCAATTGCTACCAGTTGTTTCTCTTGTTCCTGTTCCAACAGTTGGCGATCTTCTTCCGCTTTTTCTCTATCGCTTAATGCATTTTGCGCTGCTTTACCCTGTCTCACATGTTCGGTAACCACATCGGTTTGTAGTGGGTTCTCAGATTTTGCAATAACGTTATCCAGAACATAGCCTACACCATCATTCAAACCGGTTCCTTTAAACTCAATGCGGTTGCTGCCCGCCTGTGCAATTAATTCCAACGTTTTACTTTGCCACTCTATTGCATTTCCAGAAGTTGAGAATACCCGTTTTCCATTCCAGAAAACTTCCATGCCATCGTTGATAACATGGGCATTGGAACGATGAGCAAAATCAAAACTCAGTGAAATCACTTCTCCTTCAGACAAGTTTTGCAGATCTTGGTAAATCGTGGTGCTTTTTTCCGTATCAAGTTCACTGACACGCTCTCCATGACCGGTAATATCAAGACCATAATCACTCGCTGAACCATAGGCCTCGATACCATGAGTTGACTGCCAACCCAACTCACCTTGTTCAAAGTCACCATTGACGATCAGATTTTCACTCTGATCTGACACCGATTGCGTTTTTTGACTCAAAGCACCTTCTATTGAACTGACGTCAAGCATCTCCACAGCTGTTACAGCACCATTGAGATGATGGGTTAAATCTGAATTTACCGGCGCAATTTCATCCAGATCAAAACCATTAATAGCAGAAACTTCCGCTAAATTGATCGCGCCTCTGCCTTTATGAGTGCCCGACGTGTTAGCTTCCTCCCCCTTCACCAGATAGTTGATTGCCTGACTGCCCATCACACCGAGTACAGTTTGTTTGATATTGTTGAAGAAA
>NZ_JAXBVE010000085.1:0-4683 GCF_035181445.1 Photorhabdus africana | reverse complement strand
ATAGCGCGGCGGTCCCACCTGACCCCATGCCGAACTCAGCAGTGAAACGCCGTAGCGCCGATGGTAGTGTGGGGTCTCCCCATGCGAGAGTAGGACACTGCCAGGCTTTAATTTTTTGCGCCAACAGTGAGTTTGGGCAACTATTGCTGATATGGCTCAGTTGGTAGAGCACACCCTTGGTAAGGGTGAGGTCCCCAGTTCGAATCTGGGTATCAGCACCATGATAATGAATAAAGAATTTGTCTGGCGGCGATAGCGCGGTGGTCCCACCTGACCCCATGCCGAACTCAGCAGTGAAACGCCGTAGCGCCGATGGTAGTGTGGGGTCTCCCCATGTGAGAGTAGGGAACTGCCAGACTTTATTTTAAGACAAAAAGGCCACCCAGAGGGGTGGCCTTTTTGCGTTTAACAAAGAACTAACTTAGTTTTCCAACTGTTTTCCACGCCTATAGCTGATAAACTACTTATTAAATAGCTTTATTGAGTGTTGAGTGAATGCTTTCTCTTAAAGAGTTTAATACCTTTGGGTTATCAGCCTATGCTAAGCGTTTAGATATAGCTGAATCTGCCGAGTCCTTATTAGCTTTATGGCAGAAAGCCAAAAGCGAAAAACAACCTATATTACTGCTTGGTGGAGGTAGTAATGTCTTATTTACTGCAAATTTTGAAGGAACTGTGATTCTGAATAGAATTATGGGGATTCAACGGAGGGAGACAGATGAATCATGGCATTTACATGTAGGGGCGGGAGAAAATTGGCACGAATTAGTCTGCTATTCTCTTAAAAATCAAATCTATGGATTAGAGAATCTGGCTTTAATTCCTGGTTGCTCTGGCGCAGCACCAATTCAAAATATTGGTGCATATGGTATTGAATTTAGAGATGTGTGTGAATATGTAGATGTTCTTAATCTAGAAACTGGGGAACAAACGCGCCTTAGTGTTGGTGAATGTCAGTTTAGATATCGGGATAGTGTTTTCAAGCATAAATATAAAGCAAATCATTCTATTATTTCTGTAGGATTATTGTTGAAGAAGAATTGGCAGCCAATATTGAACTACGGTAATTTAACTAGGTTGTCGAAAGATAATGTAACTCCTCAGCAGATTTTTGATTCAGTATGTGCAATGCGTACCAGTAAATTGCCTGATCCTACAATAACAGGAAACGCGGGGAGTTTCTTCAAAAACCCAATTGTCAGTGCGGAAGTTGCGGCAAAAATCAAAGAAAATTACCCAGATAGTCCTCAATATCCTTACACAAATGGAATGTTTAAATTAGCGGCAGCTTGGCTCATTGAACGTTGTAATTTAAAAGGTTATCGCATTGGAGGTGCATCTGTGCATCTTAGACAAGCTCTAGTATTGATAAATCAGGAAGATGCTACAGGTAAGGATGTTGTTTTATTGGCTGCTTACATTCGTCGGCAAGTGATAAGTAAGTTTGGTATATTACTTGAACCTGAGGTTCGTTTTATTGGCTCTAAAGGCGAAATTGATGCTGTGGAATGTATTTCATGAAAGATATAACTGTGCCATTACAGTTGATTAAGATTTTGTCTGACGGTGAAGTTCATTCTGGTCAACAGCTGGGACAATATTTAGGGATGAGTAGGGCTGGAATTAATAAACATATACAGACAATTCGTGAATGGGGAATTGAGCTAGAAACAACTCCTGGCAAGGGTTATAGCCTTATGGCACCTATGCAGCTACTTGATGAGTCTACTATTCTACAATACTTACCTCAGGATCGTATAACTGTTTTGCCAGTTATTGATTCGACTAATCAGTATTTGTTTGAACGTTTATCTGAATTGAAATCAGGTGATGCTTGTGTTGCAGAGTACCAGTATGCTGGCAGAGGGCGGCGTGGAAGGAAATGGGTTTCGCCCTTTGGTAAAAATCTTTATTTATCTATGTATTGGCGCCTTGAACAAGGACCTGCTGCTGCAATTGGGTTGAGCTTGGTTGTTGGCATTGTTATTGCTGAAGTATTGCATCGAGTTGGCGCTGATAGAATTAGGGTAAAATGGCCAAATGATTTATATCTTGATGATAAGAAATTAGCGGGAATCTTAGTTGAACTAATAGGAAAGACTGGTGATGCTGCTCAGGTTGTAATAGGTGCGGGTATAAATATTTCTATGGGTCATAAGGACGAAGAACCTATTAATCAGCAATGGATTAATTTGTTGCAGGCAGGAATTCAAGTCGATCGTAATAAGTTGGCTGTAGAAATAATACTTGATCTAAGGAAAGCTCTAATTCAGTTTGAAAATGAAGGTTTGTCTTCATTTATTTCTCGGTGGTTTGAGTTAGATAATTTTATGGATAGGCCGGTGAAATTAATTATTGGTAGTCAGGAAGTGTATGGTGTAGCTAGGGGCATTAATCAGCAAGGTGCTTTGTTACTCGATCAGAATGGTGTCATAACACCATATATCGGCGGGGAGATTTCTTTACGAGGTTGTTAAAAATGACCGGAAGAGAAATGTCTTCCGGGTTAGGAGATTATCTTTACTTACGTAGCCTTACGCTTTCAATAGTGTGATTAGTACCTTTTGTCATGATTAGGCTTGCACGTTCTCGAGTTGGTAAAATATTTTGTCGCAAATTCAGTCCATTGATCTCTTGCCAGATATCAGATGCAGTATTTATGGCTTCTTCTTCTGATAGTTTGGAGTAACTGTGGAAATAAGAATCTGGATCGGAAAAGGCACCTTGGCGGAATTTTAAGAAACGACTGATATACCAACTTTTGAGTAATTTTTCTGGTGCATCGACGTAGATAGAAAAGTCGACAAAATCAGAAACAAATACATGGTGTGGATCATGGGGATAATCCATACCGCTTTGTAATACATTCAAACCCTCTAGAATTAAGATGTCTGGTTGTTTAATGAATTTTTGCTCATTTGGTACGATATCATAGGTAAGATGAGAGTAAACTGGTGCGGATACTTGTTTAGAGCCCGATTTAATATCAGATACAAATTTCACTAAGCTATGCATATCATATGATTGTGGGAACCCTTTCTTTTTCATCAGTCCACGTTCATTCAGCACGCTGTTAGAATGTAGAAAACCATCTGTAGTAATTAATTCTACACTTCTGTGTTCAGGCCAACGACTCAGCAGAGCTTGTAATAGACGTGCAGTAGTGCTTTTACCAACAGCGACACTGCCAGCAATTCCTATGACATAAGGGACTTTTTGTCCATCAGTACCTAGAAATTGTTCGAGTACTGCTTGACGACGTAAATTTGAACTAATATAAAAATTGAGCAAGCGAGATAAAGGAAGGTAAATCTCAACAACTTCTTCTAAAGAAATTTCTTCATTAATTCCTTTTAAATCAATTAATTCTTCTTTTGTTAATGTTAGTGGAACTGAATCACGTAAGGTTGCCCATTGTTCACGATTGAATTGCAAATATGGAGTAGCCAAAAAAGGTTCTTTTTTATTCATAAACCAACATCTGCCTGTTTGTGCAGGTTTGACAAGCTGCAATAAACAACCTGTACCCGACAAAAAATAAATTGCATGATATCGACTGATGAGCGGCAGGCGTAGGCTTTTTTATATTTTTAGGGGTTTTTTTGTAAGAAATGCAGAATTGTAAAAAATTGAGTTGTTTTACTTAATGTTAGCTTCAGCTGTTTGCTTATCATGATGAAAATTTAAATGATTCAAGATGAGGTGGCCTATCAAGTTTTATCGAGCACTTGTGATCGGTTCCTTAGCTGGCAGGTAATTGTGCGTTTATTTTTCAAGCTAAATCTATTGAAAAAAACAGCTGATCGAATGAAAGTGAGTGCTTTGTAACCGAATGATCAAGGAAAGCAATTTTTTTGTTGCATAGAGCGTTCACACTGCCTAAAATGCGCAGCACTTGATGCCGGCATAGCTCAGTTGGTAGAGCAACTGACTTGTAATCAGTAGGTCCCGAGTTCGATTCTTGGTGCCGGCACCATTAAAAATTTGGAAAGGTGGGGTTCCCGAGCGGCCAAAGGGAGCAGACTGTAAATCTGCCGTCACAGACTTCGAAGGTTCGAATCCTTCCCCCACCACCAAAAAATCAGATTTAATCTTGATATTCTTTTGGTACTTAACTGGAAGCAAAGTATATTGAGATCAACATACAGCTGATTAAAGTTAGGTAGCCGAGTTCAATGCGGGCATCGTATAATGGCTATTACCTCAGCCTTCCAAGCTGATGATGCGGGTTCGATTCCCGCTGCCCGCTCCAAGATGTGCTGATATAGCTCAGTTGGTAGAGCACACCCTTGGTAAGGGTGAGGTCGGCAGTTCGAATCTGCCTATCAGCACCACTTCCCTAATGTCCTTGTCTCCCGATTTTATTCCTGTAAGCAATATTCAACGAGCAATTGCTTGGTTGATGTGGTGGAACCCCCCGATTCCGTGTCTTAGAGGGACAATCTAATGTCTAAAGAAAAGTTTGAGCGTACAAAACCGCACGTTAACGTTGGTACTATCGGCCACGTTGACCACGGTAAAACTACCCTGACTGCTGCTATCACTACTGTACTGGCTAAAACCTACGGTGGTAACGCTCGTGCATTCGACCAAATCGATAACGCACCAGAAGAAAAAGCGCGTGGTATCACCATCTCTACTTCTCACGTAGAATACGATACCCCAAGCCGCCACTATGCGCAT
>NZ_JAXBVE010000084.1:0-4730 GCF_035181445.1 Photorhabdus africana | reverse complement strand
TCTTTCGGTAAACCAAATGTCTCTGCAAAAATAGCGATTATTTCTCTCTGAATAATTTCAATATTACTCATATCAACCTCACTTTCCTCAAAATGAAGACGATCTCTACCGGTTTTACAGCTCAGATTGCCGTTCTTTCAAATGGATAAGTTGGCAGCGGGAGCCGTTTACGATATTCGCTCTGGTAAAAAATATCCCAATTGATACTTCCCCTGCATCAACGCCCCGATGATGAAGTTCTTCATTGGTATATACCCAATGGATTTCAAGATGCATCGCGACGGCAAGGGAGTGAATCCCCGGGAGCATAGGTAACTATCGCGATCGGATACATCTCTTTATCGCTGTTATCGTAGAAAATCAGCCAGTTACGCTTAGCCACCGCTGATGATATCGGCGACAAGCGCTTCAACCACCCGCTCAAAGCGCTCTGCAAATATCTGAAGGCCTGAATGTGAGAAAAAATATTTGTCTCCTTTAAGCTCACATCTTAATTGGGAACCGGCATCCACAATTAACAGTTCAATATCAATCTGGCCTTCCTGCTGACAAACCCTGAATGGGGAAATAGTTTGTCCCGCCCATGATGCTTGAACAGAATCGTTAGCCATCTCCAGCGCCACCCAACGCGATTGTCCTGCATGCCCTAACATATTCACCGCAACCTGAAACAGTGGGTTACGATCATCATGTCGTTCCACAGCCAGGTGTTCGACCATTTGGCTGAGGCAAAAATTTCGATTATCAAGGGCCGATAACAATCGCTCCTTCGCTGCCAATAGAAAGTGGTGAAATGTCTGATCGACGGATAAACGTATGGGTAATACATTAAACAAACAGCCGATAATGTGCTGATGAACCGAGTGACGCATCGACACCGGCACCCCCATAACGATATCAGTAGTTTTTGTCTCTCTGGCGATGTAAACACTCCATGCGGCTAACATGACCGTAAAGACCGATCCACCTATTTTTGAAGCAAGCCGCTTGATTTTTTTGGTTGTCTCTTCACCAATACTAAACAAAACGGATGACTTGTCATTAGCGCCTTTACGCCAAAAACTATCCCATTGCAACACGTCTGGCGGCTGCTTTAAACATTCACTCCAATAAGCTTTCGATTTCTCCGCCGCTTCACTTTGGTAATACTCTCGTTCTTTGACAGCATAATCCTTAAAATCCTCAGCGGGCGGTAACCAGGAATCGTCATCTTCGCCAAGTCCAGCCAGATAATAGTGTTCAAGCTGATCCCACATCAGCCCCAGTGAAGTAAAATCCGACACAATATGGTGAACACACATATGTAAAACGTATTCTTCCGCACTGACAACGTAGATACCGAAACGCAGACACGACTCTTTTTCTAATTGAAAAGGGATGGAATGAAAGTTCTGAACGGCATCTTCAAGCGCCTTCTGGCTCAAGTTCGTTGCATCGAAAACCTCCAATGCCGGCAGCAAGTGTTCATTAATGACCAACTTTGGTTCGCCATTCACATTAACGAAAGTGCTTCTCAAGGTGGCATTCTTGGAAACGAGCCGGTTAACCGCATAGCGAAAAGCATCGATTTGAAACGATCCGTGAATACGGAATGCCATGGAAATATTATATTTGGAATCGCCTGGGGAATAATTATCAATGAACCATAAAGCGCTTTGCTGCATGGACAGCAATTCTTCATCACCAATCTGTGGGCAATCTTTATACATAACGTGTCAAGCTCCATAAATACTTAAACAGTATCCCCACCCTCTGGCTAAGCCAGCCTCGTTAAGGAGTCAGCTCTTCTATCACTATTTCAGTTATCACCTGATGTTGCTCTTCATGGGAAGGTTTCTCATGCATGACCATAACCTCACCACTTTGTGCATTTACCGACACACAACTGATCGACGCTCAGCGAATATCGCAAATCATATAATTGCCCTAATTGAACACGCATAATATTCACCTTTCCATTGCAAGCCCTGCGGGCAGAAACGAAATTAAAACGTTATGCAGACTTCATACTCTTCTGCATACAAATGAGTCGAATAACACAGCGTTTACTTTTGACTACCAGAGAAAGCGAACATGCAGAGTAAAAAAACGGGAATTGATAGCCCGGCTACCCCACATGGAATGATAATTAGCGTCATTTATTAAGGTATTAAAAACACAGTGACGATTTTAAAAGTAGCAATAAAAAAATAAACCTCCACGAATCAATCCAGATATTTGAGCTGGACCAAAATAATTAATACATTATTACTATCAAATAAGTAATTTGGTTAATGTTTTGTTTTAACCATACCCTCACTTTACGGCTTTTATGAACTCTTCTACATATATACCCGTTATCTTTCAAGTTGCCTCTTTGTTGGCTGCACTCGCTCACCCCGGTCACATCGTTATCTATGCTCCCGGGGATTCACTCCCTTGCCGTCGCGAAGCATCTTGAAATCCATAGGGTATAGATAGAGAAAAGAGGCCGCCCAGAATACTGGGTCGAGGAACTTACCCGACTAGCCGCCAGTGTGTTGGGTCAGGGAACCAGCCAAAAAGCGGTTCCCTTATTCAACCATTAATTTCCTATTAAGAAACGATGAGTACAATCAATCCGGCTCACCGATTTCACTGACGATGAATCGCGGCATGAGATGCATCACTCTGTGAGGAGCGGCGGAAATTGAACCACACCAACGCCGCCATCATCAGAAGAAACAGGGACGCAGCACCCATCACAGAAAAAACAGCATCATCAAACGCTGACTTAGCAAGGCTGACCAAAGCCTGCCCCGCATCCGGTGCCATCTCTTTTGCCGCAATCAATGCGCCATCAATACCATCTTTAGCCACATCGTAGATAGGAGAATCCACTGGAATTTCAATGAAATAGCTATAGATAAATGACATAATGCTACCCATGATCGCAATGCCCAATCCCCCACCCAATTCATAGGAAACTTCTTCAACGGACGCCGCCATCCCTGCCCGATTAGGTGGTGCTGCCTGCATGATAGTACTGGATGCCGCAGTCATTGTTGCTCCAAGACATGTCCCGAGCGCAAAAAAGCAAACTATCTGCAAAGGTAGCGGCGCTGAAAAACTCGCCATGAGCGCGAGTATGGCAATGGCATACATCAACAACGAGGTTATAAGGAAGCGTGCACTCCCTAAGCGAGGAAGAACCCAACCACTCACAGGACTTGCAACAATCGCGCCCAATGAGAATGGCAGAAAATAGAGCCCGGATTGCAAAGGCGTTAATGATAATACCAGTTGTAAACGCTGACTTAACACCAGATTAAGGCCCATCAAACAGGCGGAAGCCACCAGCCCGGCGATAACCGCGGATGAGAAAGCCGGGCTTTTGAACAGGTTAAAATCAATCAACGGATGCACACTGCGTTTTTGCCGTCGAATGAACAACGTCAGAAAACCTATCGTCAGGGTGGAAGTTATCAATATTCCGATATAAGAAGGCTCCCGTTTGGCAAATTCTTTGATGGCATAGGCGAAGCTTATCAAGACAACCATGATCTGCAATGAGCCAATAAAATCCCACGGGTGAGACGAATCTGTTTTCGCTGTAGGGACAAACAGCCACGACAGAATGAGTGTCAAAATCACCAAAGGAACATTGATCAGAAACACTGATCCCCACCAAAAATATTCAAGCAATACGCCGCCAATCAGCGGGCCTATTGCCGCACCGCCAGAGGCAACAGCCGTCCAGATCCCAATAGCAAATGATTTTTCATCTTCATCTTCGAATGTCAAAGCGATAATCGACAGTGTGGCAGGCATCATGATTGCCGCCCCAACCCCTAATAATGCCCGAGAAACCACCAACATTTCTGGCGAATAGGAGTAGGCCGCTATCAAGGATGAGAAGCCAAAGATGATGAGACCATAAACAAACAACCGTTTATGCCCGATGCGATCTCCCAAGGTACCCGCGCCTAGCAACAACCCAGAGACGACAAGAGGATAGATATTCACTATCCATAACTTTTCCGTTGTATTCGCCCCCAAACTGTGGGTCAGACTCGGTAACGCGGTATATAACACGGTCATATCGATAGCAACCAGCGATAACGCGACTGAAACAGCAGTGAGCACCCACCATTTTTTTATCGTATTCATTTCATTCATTTTTACTGCCTATGTCATCTCCAGGAAATCTGGTGTCATTTAAGCGCAATAACTATCATATTCTTGCAATAAATCGTTAACGTTAACGCTAAGAGTGATATCACGTTTCAACTTTTTGTTTAATTCCGTTTCCGTTACCCCCTGAGCTGGATAAAACTCCTTTTTTACTTCACAGCCAGGGCAACGTTTCAAAATGGCCTGATAGCCTACGGGCCTTACTAACCAGATAACATTTCTATTTGTCATGATAGATCCACGTTTAAATTGGTCAAGTTAGCTACGGCTAAATTGGTCAATTTCAGATCTGATTTTGATGGCATTCTATAACATCAGATCTTGAAACCCTTTATCAATTCGTTGCTTAGGTGACAGAAGACAGAAGAGCTTGACGTGAATTGCTATAACCTTCATTCCGCACCTAATTCAGGAATAAACCGCTTTATATTGTGCACCTAATAAACTCAAAAGCTCATGGTGGTAAAATTGCATTCCTGTCACCATTTTATGTTCTTGAAATTCAAAGGTGCTGATCCCTTCAAAGGCCAGAAATACCCAACGCGCGGTGGGGGATTGTGTCGGTTTGTTCTTCATAT
>NZ_JAXBVE010000083.1:0-4734 GCF_035181445.1 Photorhabdus africana | reverse complement strand
AGTAATAGATCAAAATTGGCGATTACCGTCAACCCCACCGATGTCATCAATACAAAAAACCTGTGTAAGATCACACTATTTTGAAATCAGAAATACGGTGCGGAATGACGGGTATATATTCTTTTTTGAATCTGTTTAATTAAAATATTAATAATTATTCTATTAATTTGTTTTATTTTTACATTAATGTCAGAATAGAATGGATGAAATATTTTTATTTCTTGATTTATATCATGTTGTTATAAAAAAATTACCTTATTTTTGCAAAGTTAATTTAGTACTTGCAGGATATGGATTATATTTTTATTTTTAATTAAAATTTATGATTTTATATGATTCAATTCACAGAAAGGCCATTAATAATGGATGAGATACTTGTTCTTGTTGATAAACATGATAATCCCATCGGTTCAGCGGGAAAAGCTGATATTCATCAGAAAGGTATGTTACATCGGGCCTTTTCTATCTTTGTTTTTGATAATAAAGGAAATTTACTCTTACAGAAGCGAGCGGCAACCAAATATCATTCAGCCGGACTTTGGACCAATAGCTGTTGTGGTCACCCTAGGGTTGATGAAGCTCTGGAGGCCGCTGCGCATCGTCGTCTTGGAGAAGAAATGGGTTTTGATTGTCCATTGAAAAAGGTTTCGTCATTTATTTATCACGTGATACTTCCTAATGATTTGATTGAATACGAGTATGATCATGTTTTTATTGGACGTTTTGATAAAGAACCGATAATTAACCTTGACGAAGTGTCCGATTATAAATGGGTTAATCTTCTGAAATTGAGGGAGCTAATTAATAATGTTCCTGATGTGTATACGGTTTGGTTCAAAAAAATCATTAATGGTCTTTCGTATCAAGATATTGAGGAGTGGCAAAGGCTGATTTGATAACCATGTAATTTATCGGTAGCCATAGTATTGGATTAATTAGATATGAATATCTCATTGAAATTTACCAATACGCTGAAAATCAACGTCATGACTTTGATGTTAGAGACATTGGATGTGGTTAAAGCACTGGCGGAACAGACTGCCGCCCATACGAACCACAACACAAGTACGCCGGAGAATGCCAGCGTGATAAGGGACATAGCTTATAAATCCGATGGATTGAAACAGAAGTATTCACTTGTGATTGGCTAGATTGATTGGCCTCTCTTCGATGAGATTTATTTTTACCCTTTCTATATGGTAAACAAAATTGTTGACATGGGTAAGCATAAATGTTTACTGTGTTTGTATGTTCAACAGAATGGAGGAGTGGTGAAGCAAAGCGAGTTTAGACGGTGGCTGGAAGCTCAAGGCGTCGAAGTTTCAAATGGGGCAAACCATCTGAAACTGAGATATCAGGGGAAACGAAGCATTATGCCGAGACACCCTAGCCAAGAGATCAAAGAGCCGCTGAGGAAAGCAATCATTAAGCAATTAGGATTGTGATAAAAACCCGCCTCGCAAGGGACGGGTTCTCGCACAGGTTCACCATTAAAAATATGCGATATCCAGTCATATTAGAGCCAGTCGAAGAGGGCGGTTATTTCGTCTCATTCCCGGATATCCCCGAAGCTTTAACCCAGGGGAATACACGGGAAGAGGCGCTAGAGATAGCACTCGATGCGTTAATAACTGCCTTTGAATTTTACTTCGAAGATAATGAAAAAATCCCGCTTCCTAGCCCCGTAGGGCAGGATTATGTTGATGTGCCCTTAAGCGTGGCCTCTAAGGTGCTTATGCTCAATGCGTTTCTTGATTCCAAATTAACGCAAATTGAATTAGCCAACCGTATGGGGGTGAAAAAGCAGGAAGTGACCCGTATCTTTGATTTACGGCACTCAACTAAAATTGATACGGTGGGTAAGGTCGCATCGGCTATCGGACATCAGTTAACTTTGTCCATTGAATAAAAATCACCATTAATTAACAGGCTGCGTTAATACGTGGCCTTTTTTATATCCTGATAAACTGCAACCAGATGCACACAGCACTGTTATCAATCAAACCAATACGTACCAGGTTAATAATGTGGTATCAATCAGCGCTACAAGTTTGTGTTTTGATGGTCTGAAACACATTATTGATTAATTATCTCGCCCGCAAAATATGCGGGCTGTTTTACATCTTCATAGAGCTATGAATACAATTCTGATATTAAAGAGTGGGCAGTGAGTGTAATAAAAAACTGATAATTCAGCGTGTTATATTAACTTAGTGATTTAAAAGTTGTCGTTACTTTTTCGGATATAGAAATAACTTATGTGATATCAGAATTGTTTG
Source organism: Photorhabdus africana (assembly GCF_035181445.1). Classification (NCBI taxonomy): domain Bacteria; kingdom Pseudomonadati; phylum Pseudomonadota; class Gammaproteobacteria; order Enterobacterales; family Morganellaceae; genus Photorhabdus; species Photorhabdus africana. The sequence continues at coordinate 2,455 of NZ_JAXBVE010000083.1, read as the reverse complement.
GTAAATCATTTCGGACGGTTCGTTTGATAGGCTGCTTATTTTCGTCAAAATACCGACTGGGCCATATTTCAGCAGGGGTGACACCAATTTCCTGAGCAATCAACAATTCCCCTTTAGGCCAGGGCCGCGTTAAAGCGTTTGCTAATGTTGAAGAGCTTAAACCGTGCTCTCTGGATAATGATGCCAGCGTTTTATTCTTCTTACGTATCGCAGCGATAATATCGGCGGTATGCCAGTCTTTTTTCATATTCCTGCTTACCTCTTTGGTGGTGGCGATTCAAACAGGGTTTGCAGTACCGGAGAGTAACCATTCAGGCGAGGCATAGCCTCCCCTGCCTGAACCACCATAGAAGCGATAGTAGGCACACTGGTAAGGAAATAATCTCTTACCAGTGGGTTAAAACAAACAGCCAGACCGCGCGAGTACTGGCAGAGTGGGAGAAATCACAAACTGAAATGATTGAAAAGATTTTCAGGAAATTTCAGTTTTTGGATCAAAAGAGGATCACGAAGATAATTACAATACAGTGATATTAAAGGAAAAATTCTACTTTACGTGAAAAAGAAGATCCCGAAAGGAAGCCGTGCTTTATCATAGAAATCAGATAGAGCACGGCTTTACAAGATATACAGAACTGAAATTATTTTATCCTTTTGCATTACGACAAGGAGAAAGTGAAAGTATTAAAGTGTGCTTAATTCATTAATAAGCGCAGGATTACGTTCAAGCATCTTAAGTAGTTTCAGTGATGAACCAGAAGGAATGCGGCGGTGCTGTTCCCAGCTTTGAATTAGAGATGCAGAAACGCCAACAGCTTCGGCAAATTCACTTTGTTTTAAGCCAAAGGTTTCACGTAAGTTTTTTACATCAGGCAGGCGATGGTAATGGATATTTTCATCAGAAACAGAAAGTTCGCCTTTTTCAATTGCTACCATCTGATTCATGCTTTCAACCAGATCGTTAAAAAGTTTTTTGTCCATAGTCTCTCCTGTTGTATGAACATTGCCGCGTATCTGCGCGGTGTTAATTACTGTAATTTGTTACTGATGGCTTTAAGTACCTCTTTTTCTTTTGGAGTTAAGTCATCTTTTTTATTTTTAGGGTAAATCAAAAGGAGATAGAGCCTCCCAGTTTTGGTTATGGCATAGTAGATAATTCTTACTCCGCCACGTTTTCCTATCCTTTCTCGCTGCCAGCGAATCTTTTTACATCCTCCAGTAGCGCTGATGGTACTACCCTGCTCGTGATTCTTTAGTAAGTGCTCCTGTAATAGCCTAAATTCATCATCGGTTAACAGTTCTGCTCGTTCTCTACTAAATACGGGAGTTTCGATAAAAACCAGATATTCCATAAAAAACATCCTTGCCTATATATGGAAATATGATATTCGTACATGGTACGATGGTCAAGATCAAATCGTACTGGAGACTAGATCTTAATGCACATAGAAAATTGTAGTTGATCTTCTGAAAACAATTTATTATCTTTTTATGCATGGGGACTCAAAACCTCAAGTAAGCGGTCAAAACCAACCCCGTTAGTGTTGGGTTTTTTATGCCTAATTTTTAATGGTAGCTGTTCGGCTATCATTTCTCTGATTCAATGTCGGGAGGGCGACTAATACAACACCCGCAAGGGGAATAAGTCCGCGGTTTCTTACTGCCGTTTTGAGCCTCCCGACACCATATTCTTAAATGGTAAACCCAATTCTCAAAGAAAAGTAAGGAGTCAGCAATGGCTAGTCTATCCGTAACTCCATTCATTTTTGAAAATCAGCAAGTACGTACATTGATTAAAAATGGCAATCTTTGGTTTGTTGCACAAGATGTATGTGATGCTTTGAAAATCACAAACAGTCGCGAAGCTATCACAAAACTTGATGATGATGAAAAGGATGTAGCTTTAAGTGACACCCTTGGTGGAAAGCAAAAAGTAAACATTATCAATGAATCAGGGATGTATTTTCTGACAATCCGATGTCGTGATGCCGTAAAGAAAGGAACTTTACCCCACCGTTTTCGTAAATGGGTTACTAGTGAAGTTTTACCTTCGATTAGAAAGACCGGTAGCTATATAGGCAGGGAGAAGAGTATTTCACTAAGTCAGCTCATTATTTGCCCTTATTGTCAGAAACCAGCCAATGTTCTAAGTACAGAAAAATTGCATAGACACAGAATTGAAGTCTTAGCAATTTGTGATTCTATTCGGTGTCCAGAATAAGCTTTTAAAGTTGATCTATGTTTTTCGCATTATCTTCAAGAGGAAGTAGGGATAAGGGTAGAAAAGGTGATAATGTTAAGAGGTTGATAAATAGACTAACTCTTGCCCAGAAATTGAAGCTGGCTAGGGGTTGTTGATGTTTTTCGGGGGATTATTAGACAGCATGATGATTTGATATAATTACTTTCGCCAAAAAACAACCAGACCTCACCATCATGCCGAGAACAATGTTAA
>NZ_JAXBVE010000082.1:0-4892 GCF_035181445.1 Photorhabdus africana | reverse complement strand
TCAGCAAATAGACAACAGTTTTGGTTTGGGAACTCGGCATGAGATAGGCTTAGAGGTGGCTGAACTTATCAAAGAGATGACTGGCATGGATCGCGTAGCTTTCGTCAATAGTGGAACGGAAGCAGTGATGAATGCGGTTCGGGCAGCACGAGCGCTCACTCGCCGTAATCATATTGTGCTCTTTTCTAGCAGTTACCACGGGCATTGGGATGCCGTACTGGCTAGAGCGGGTGACTATGATGAAGCTAATGTGACAAAACCTATTTCGGTGGGCATCCCTGAAAATATGGTTGCTGATGTTTCGGTGTTTGGGTTTGGTTCCAATGAAGCCATTGAGTTTCTCAAAACCAATAGAACCGATATCGCTGCGGTGCTGGTAGAACCTGTACCAACGCGTGACCCAGGATTGAGCAATCCAGATTATTTGCGACGTTTGCGTCAAGTGACCAGGGAGTTAGATATTCTGCTGATATTTGACGAAATCGTGACAGGTTTCAGATCTCATCCAGCGGGTGTTCAGGGGTTATTCGGCATTGAGGCGGATATGGTGACCTATGGCAAAACGATAGGGGGTGGAATGCCACTGGGTGTCATTACGGGTAGGAAGAAGATGCTTGATTCGATTGACGGTGGAAACTGGAATTTCAACGATGATAGTTTCCCCGCAGCGGAGCCGACATTCTTTGGTGGGACCTATTTTCAACATCCGCTTTGCATGACTGCTGCGAAAGCCACTTTGCAAGAGATCAAGAGGAGAGGGGAAACTTTTACCAAGGTACTGACTCAGCGTACTGAATCGTTTGTTTCACGTTTGAACCAACTGTTCTTAAGCCGTCGGGTTCCTATCGAGGCAAAATCGTTTTCCTCATTTTTTAGATTAATGCATCGCGACAACATGGATTTGCTTTACTACAACCTATTGATGAGAGGGGTTTATATTTGGGAATGGCGTTGCTGGTTTATCTCTGATGCGCATGATGACACTCATCTGGAAAGCGTTTATTTGGCATTTGTGGATAGTTTGGATGAACTTGAGGAAAACAACCTGCTTCCTCGATATAGCTAGATCAAACTGGCCTGTTGTGAGCAATAACTTATTGAATGATTAAGCATCCTATCCTCTGGTTGTGCTGAGTTCGATGCTCTGAAACGACGGCTCATAGTCTGTTGAGTAATGAAAATTAAGGGGAACGTTATGCCGTTGGCGAATAAAAGTGTTTTCATTGGTGGGCCGATTCAATTTGCAATTTGTGATAATGGTTTTCATGAGGAATTGAGAACGACTATCCAACTGGCGATTAAGACGGTGACGGCACTGAATGGTAATGTATTTTCGGCGCATTTGACTGAGAAATTTGGCATTGATACCCCCAGTTATACGCCAGATATGGTATCGAAACGGGATTTCCAATGGATGCAGCAGTGTGATTTTTTCATGCCTATTCTTCCGGTTCATCAAGGTGATGAATTACTGCGTACTGACGGTACACATATTGAACTTGGTTGGGCCTCTGCTCTGAAACGGCCCGTCTTGTTGATCACTCAACTACCGATTGTGAATGGTGGTAGTCATTTGTTAAAGGGATTAGAGCATATTTGCAATGTGTCGAAATTGGATATTCACGATTTCCGTCAAAATCCGGGACAGATTGGCGAGATTTTCAGGAATTTTGCAGTTGAGTAGCTATTGATCACCTTTTAGAGGATATACCGCCTTTCTATTGAATTGAAAAGCGGGTTAATAGCGAGTTTGCTTGAATGGGTCATTTGTGGAGTTACGATGGAAAATCGCGTTATTGAACCAACCTATGATGTTTTAGGAATGAAGATAAAAAACCCAATTATTGTTGGGTCGGGTCTGCTTTCTGATCAAGCTAAAAATATTCGCCAGTTTATCGCTCACGGCGCAGGGGCGGTTGTGACAAAAACGATTTACCCGCGCTCAGAAAAATTGCATACAGAAAAGACCTATTTGTTCAGTACAGGGATGCTGAACAATACGACGTATTCGAAGAAAACCGTTGAATATTGGTTAATGCTTCTCCGTGAATTTAAGGAAGAACAACTTCCGGTGATCGTTTCTATCCATGCTGAATCACCTGAGGCATTAGGCTCATTGGCTGTTCGTATCTCGGAAGTGACCGATGCCCCTTTGGAGTTAGGTATTTCATGCTTGCATGCGGACGACTTCACGGAAGATACACCAGAACGAGTATTCAACTACACCAAAGCGGTGAAGGAGCGAACGGACACCCCTTTTGCGGTCAAACTCTCGCTTGGCGATAATTTGTATGGGCGTGTTCAAGCTGCGGTAGAAGGGGGGGCTGATGCGATAACTTTGAGCGATACCATTTCAGGAATTGCATTCGACACAGCGAATGGCGAAGCGCTGCTTAATGGGGTTTGCGGATACTCTGGGCCGGGAATTAAACCAATGGTACTTGCCGCTATTTATAACTTGCGTAAGCGCGGGGTGACGATTCCAATACTTGGGTCGGGAGGCGTACAGGATGGTAATGATGTTCATGAATACCTATTGGCAGGGGCGAATACGGTGCAGGTTTATACTGCGCTTCATCGGCATATGTATAAAACATTGCAGCGCATTGTTCATGAATATACGCAAATCATGACGTCAGAAAAAGGATGAGGAAAAGGGATAACATCATGAATAATAATAAAATTAGAGAATTTGCGGAACTGACCAGTGAGCAAGTTTTAACCGCAGTTGAAGGTAAAACGTTGATATGGCCGATTGGCGGGATTGAGCAGCACGGGCCTCATCTACCGTTGAATGTGGATTCAGTGATCCCAGAAGCCTTTGCCCGCGTGTTGGCGGAGGATATTAATGGCTTCACCTTGCCGGTCCAGCCAGTGTCTGCCAGATCATTGCCACAAAGTGGGGGTGGACTTGAATTTCCTGGCACGGTTTATTTGGATGGATCAACATTTACCGCTTATATCAGCGGAACAATTAAGAGCTTGTGCTCATTACCCTTTAAGCAACTGGTGATCATTAATGGTCATTTTGAGAATGAAGGTTTTATTTTCGAAGCGGTAGACGCATTACGGGCGGAGGGACATTTTAACGATCGTTCCGTTATCGTATTTAGCTGGTGGAGTTTGGTGTCTGATGACTGGACGCGTGAACATTTAGTTGATTTTCCCGGTTGGCATGCTGAGCATGCAGGGTTAACAGAAACGAGTTTAATGTTGCATTTACGCCCGGATTTAGTGAGAGCGGAGCGACCTGATCACGATAAACCTCCACGCGCTGGGATCTATCAAGTACCGATTAAAAAAGAATTTTCAACGAGAGGCGTTCTTTCTAAAACATCTGGTTCGAGTGCGGAGATAGGCGAACTCATTTTCGAGCATGTCAGGCAGCAAATACTGGAACTGGTTACTGCGGATTAATCAATCTTAATATCGCGGTGTCTTTTCGATTTTGCCCTGGCTATTGGGGCTTTTATCTTAATTAGAGAACTTTTTCCAGTAAAGTAGGGACATAGGTAATTGTATGAGTAACCTTAGCCGCCAGTAAGTTGGTTGGGCGGTTAGGGTTTATAAATAGTTGTAAGAGCCTATCTCAATAGGCGTAATTGTTGCAGGCCGTTCTTATCAATGAACAGTGAACACGGACAGCGCGGAAAAACCGGAGCGTACACGTAGTACGTGAGGATTTTGAGCACTGCCCAGGTTCGCTCTTTATGGCAAAGAAGGGCAAATAAAATAGCCCTATTGGGATAGGCAGTAAGTGACTTATTACATGGCTTTTAATCTATTAACCCATTAAAATTAAATCATTAAATCATTAAATCATTAAATCATTAAATCATTAAATCATTAAATCATTAAATCATTAAATCATTAAATCGTTAAATCGTTAAATCGTTAAATCGTTAATTGTCTGTCAGTGTAGTTTTAAAATCTGGAAAAAAAGTGGCAAGCGTATTATGAAAAAACAGATAAAAACTTTAATCATCAAAGGCAAAAAGAAGTAGTTAAGATTCTTTTTCTGTGGATAAAAAGTTCAATGCTATATTGGTATTGGAAGAGAAAATATCAGAAAAAGCAGGTTTTAAGTCTATTTTACAGGGCTGTAAGAAGTTTACTGAAAATCAGAGATAATCGTTAAAGAAATCCGATTAACTTTTATGTTAACCAGATTAATAGCATTAAAGATGATTAAAGAAATATACCCGTCATCTTTCAAGTTGCTTCTTTGTTGGCTGCACTCGCTCACCCCGGTCACATAGTTTGCTATGCTCCCGGGGATTCTCTCCCTTGCCGTCGCGATGCATCTTGAAATCCATAAGGTATAGATTAATCAGACAATCTGTTTTCCTAAAGGGACTGGCTTTAATAACGTTTTCAATCGGAAAATAAACTTGTTTATAAAATAATTAAATAATTTATTATGGTAAATAGGTATAAAAACCCCCAAGAAAATGATTTAAGGGAATACGAGTATATTTACTTCCGGATTAACGATGTTGCACTTATTATGTGAATCTACCAATAACTTTCATTGAGTAGTTGTTGTAAATATAATGTTTCCTCGTTTTTTCTTTGCTGGTATTTGATTCTTTAGGCTTTTATATTAATGCATTCGGTAAAGACTTGCCTGAGAAAATGTGGAAAAATGTTTTTTGTAACTTGATTGCGAGTTTTCCAGAGATATTATAGCTTTTACAATAAGTGGCGATGACTAATAGATAAATAGAGAAACAGATTGTGGCAAAGAAAGAAAAACGGCCTCACCATGATGTATTATTCAAATATTTTCCTGATTACCATCGAATCTCAGCTAGCTTGAGTAAATACTCAGGTATAGGTGCTGCCCGGATACATGAATAAATAAGCTGTTCGAATGTTTTTTTAAGGTTAAA
>NZ_JAXBVE010000081.1:0-4967 GCF_035181445.1 Photorhabdus africana | reverse complement strand
CCGTTATTACGAGAGTGATACAGGCCAGTACTTATCGCCTGATCCGCTAAACTTAAGGGGTGGCGTAAGTCCTTATAGTTACGTGCATAATCCGGCAAACTGGATTGATCCTCTGGGATTGGCGGGTTGTGATCCTACTGGATACCATAAACGCAAGGCCCTTCGAACAGATGTTTATAATGCTCAACGTCCTACGGCTGGTCGTCATGCAACAAAACATATCAACGCAAAAGATATTAATGAAGCTAAAAATCTGAGTGTAGGTAAAGGAAGCTTAGATAAAAGACCTGAAGCATCTTATTTCCCGGAATATGCAAGTAAGGTAGCTGGCTTTGAGAAACAAGCTGCATATGGAGCTATTCGCAATGGCCATGCTTTTGACCACGGCGGAACTCGATTCATGTTCTATAAAAACCCTACCGGTCATGTTGGGTATAATGAAGGACAATTAACCAATTGGGTAAGAATCGAAATGACGAATGCCCCTATTCCTACTATTCACAGTTTCCCGGCATCGTTGGAACAAGTCGGAAAATACATTCCCGGAGTTCGTTAATGAAAAAAGATATATGGAAGAATATTCAGCCCTTGAGAATACCTAGTAGGTGGGTAATTGATGTAAATAATTTCTATGACTATGAACCTACTAAAGAAAATATGGATTGGTTCTATGGATCAATTTTGATTAGTGGACATAATTCTCTTGATGGCCTTTGCTTTGATTCACGGTATGAACCAGAAGGAGATCCTAACGGTTTATTTATATTAGATTTTTTTATCATAAAAACAAATAAAAAGACAGGAAAAATAGAAGAGGAAAAATTCCTAGGTAGTAAGCAAACAAGAGATAAAGCCAAGTTCATTAACATACTTGAAGAATTTATGTTTACTGGAAAATATGAATAATTAAATTTAAAGCCGGAAAGATCCTCGTGATCTTTCCGGCTTTGTTATTTTTATACTTAAAATAAATATTTTACAGGGTTGATCTTATATATTAAATATATAACTTAAAATCACTGAAATATAAAATAAATAATAAAATAAAAAAAGAATAATATAGAAAAATATAAAATTCATAATAAATATATACATAGGCTATATTTTAGATATTTTATTCTGTTTTCTCTCTGAAACAGTAAAAAACCGGAATCGCTTCCGGTTGGCTTCTTTCTTACCGTGGTGAATACCCATGCCACGCCGACGGGTTAGTGTAATAGCAAGGCATCAAGGTAATCATCACGGATATACTGATGCAATACTCTGGATAAAATAAATCTACATCAATCAATTAATACCATATCGAAACAAATAGCTAACATTCAAAATATAGCTAAAAAAGATATGGAGAATGGCAATATTATTAAACACAAAGATAGGTATAACACTAATATTCAGGGGGAAGACGTAAATTAAAAAGTCAGACAAAGCATCTTTGATCTCTGGAGTAGAATTTTAGGATAATTTAATCTGGGTGAGATAATAAATTTTTATATGGAACCAGTTGAATTCTTTAAAAGCTCGGATTTTTTATCCGGTTCTATTGAAGAATTTAATGAATATGAAATTATGGATAATAAAGATAGGGCATTAAAGCTTCTTTTCGATCAAGGCATACCAGGTAACTATATGGTTTAGAGTGATTTTTTCTCTGATTTAGCATCCGAGTTTTATCTTCATGAGGATTATAAAAAAGCAGAAAAGGATATCCTTCACAGAATAAAAATATCTACCTAGGATCAAGTCAAAGAAAATGATATCTTATAAGAAAGAAAAAAAGGTTAGTTGATAACATAGAATACGATAACTTTCTAAATGAAGTAAATGACGAATGTAATAACAGGTTAAATATGACAAACATTTATCGATATTTATTTTAATCAAGACGCTAAATTAGAAGAAATATTTTCTATATTTAAAAAAGGAGTTATGCCGTGCGGTATAAAAAAAGATAAAAAGACATGAGTTATTTTCAATCCTATTCTTTTGAAGAATAGTTAATAAAATTATAGATGAACGGCCCTCAAAAGCTAGATTCAACATTTAATGACTAAATAAGATTCTAAAATAGTGCTACATATTATACCACTCATAATTCCATATATAACAATAGGTTGAATAACAAAATTATGAAACGCTATTTAGATTTAGAAAGGCAGTTCACAATCACCAAATCTTCCGATGTTCTTATTGATCTACCGTGGCGCATACCCACAGTAAGTCAGTGCGGATTGAAGCTTAGAGTTTACCAAGGAAATGATTTATTTGATCTCAATCATATTGATGACTTCGGAAGGACGAATATTCAACAAATGAAGAAAGGGATTACACCTATTGGTAAGGATGGCTTAGAAATAAACCTTCATCATGTCATTCAAAATGAACCTGGCCCAATGACTGAAATTTTAAGTAGTACCCATAGTAAATACAACCATATGCTTCATATGTATTCAAATCAATGGGATAAAACATGGGTCGGTCCTGATGGCATAAGACGTACATATAATAGTACGCCACCATCAATGAATAGGCGTCCATTTAACCGGTGGAAGAAAAAATATTGGAAAACAAGAGCATTGGACTTTTTAACTCCTTAAGAGGAAGGAAGCTATGAATTATATAGATTTAATTGAAAAGGAAATGATATCAAGCGGGGAAGAAATTCTTTCTAGTGGTGGGATTGATATAGATACTATCCGTGAATTCGAATCATTGCTTGGTGTTACTTTTCCTGAGTCATATAAAATTTTCTTACAAAAATATGGGACACTTTCTTTCGGCGGAGATGATTACTATGGAATAACTAAAAAGGGAATAAATGGAAATCAAGCCCCATGTATTCTGTATGTAACAAAGCAGGCCAGAGATTCAGGTGATATAGATGAAGGGATGATTAAAATAAAATCATCGGGATATGGTCCTTCCTATTCTATTGATACCAGTATTAAAGGAAAAACAGGAGAAGCTGTAGTAGTTGAGACTGAATTATCCTTCAAAAGAGATGGAGCTAAAAACATAATTGCAGATAGTTATGCTGAATTTCTCTTAGAAGAAATAAAACAAGCTATAGAAGACTTATAAAAGCTACTTTATATTAATAGTGATAAGCCAGAGAAATCTGGCTTGCCCATTTTAAAATTAAACGTCTCATCCCGCATTATCAAAATTAGATGAAAAGGATAAAACAGCTATTTTTGACTTCTTCAAGACAATAATATCTGATACATCATCAACTATATTTTTAATCATTGATGGTTCTCACTTTCCACCCAATATAGATAGTTATTTTACGCTAACATATGAAGGCGAATAAATACAAGAAAGTTTACAATACTTATTCATAGAGAAAACTGAGCATAAAGGTATTTATTAATTAAAAAAGTAGGACTGAAATATCTCTATGATCTTTCAACTTTGTTATTTTCATACTTAAAATAAATATCTTACAGGGTTGAAATTATATATTAAATATATAAATTAAAATCACAAAAATATAAAATAAATAATAAAATAAACAAAGGCATAATACAGAAAAATATAAAATTCATAATAAATATATACATAGGCTATATTTTAGCTATTTTATTCTGTTTTTCCTCTGAAACAGCAAAAAGCCGGAATCGCTTCCGGCTGGCTTCTTTCTTACCGAGGTGAATACCCATGCCACGCCAATGCCGACGGGTTAGTGCAATGGCAAGGCATCAAGGTAATCACGGATATACTGATGCAATAAAAAATACTCTGGATAAAATAAATTTAAATCAATCAACTGATGCCATATCGAAACAAGTAGCTAACATCCAAAATATAGCTAAAAAAGATATGGAGAATGGCAATATTATTAAACACAAAGATAGGTATAACACTAATATTCAGGGGGAAGACGTAAATTAAAAAGTCAGACAAAGCATCTTTGAACTCTGGAGTAGAATTTTAGGATAATTTAATCTGGGTGAGATAATAAATTTTTATATGGAACCCATTGAATTCTTTAAAAGCTCGGATTTTTTATCCGGTTCTATTGAAGAATTTAATGAATATGAAATTATTGATAATAAAGATAGAGCATTAAAGCTTCTTTTCGATCAAGACGTACTAGGTAACTATATGGTTTAGAGTGATTTTTCTCTGATTTGGCATCCGAGTTTTATCTTCATGAGGATTATAAAAAAGCAGAAAAGGATATCCTTGACAGAATAAAAACATCTATTCAGGATCAAGTTAAAGAAAATATGAGATAAAAGAAAACCATATCTTATAAGAAAGAAACAAGGGTTAGTTGATAACATAGAGCACGATAACTTTCTAAATGAAGTAAATAATGAATGTAATGACAGGTTAAATATGATAAGCATTTATCGATATTTATTCTCTTTTAATCAAGACGCTAAATTAGAAGGAATATTTTCTATATTTAAAAAAGGAGTTATGTCGTGCGGTATAAAAAAAGATAAAAAGACATGAGTTATTTTCAATCCTATTCTTTTGAAGAATAGTGAATAAAATTATAGATGAACTGCCCTCAAAAACTAAATTCAACATTTAATGACTAGATTTAGAGAGGCAGTTCACAATCACCAGATCTTCCGATGTTCCTATTGATCTACCGTGGCGCATACCCACAGTAAGCCAGAGCAGATTGAAACTTACCGATGGCATCCCTAATCTGATACGCTTCCTCGTCATTCACGGCACAGGCGCGTATCTCCGCCCATCGTTCTCCACAGTAACGCCAATGAGCATAATGATCGCTATCGCTTGGGTAAGCGTCTGACCATTAAGCATCTGTTCTGGCGCGGGATTATGCTGCTCGCTATCGTTTATGGCTTCTATGCTATCCGTCTGCACAACCAAACGAACCTGTTCTATCAGGCATTCGATAAAGGTGAGTTGGCCGACGGGGAAGGCCGGGTGATTGACTGTAAAAATGTGGTCTTCTTTTTAACGTCCAACCTCGGCTATCAAAC
>NZ_JAXBVE010000080.1:0-5078 GCF_035181445.1 Photorhabdus africana | reverse complement strand
ACGAAAAGGCTGGCTTAAGCCTTCCTGCCCGCTAAACGCCACCACATCCAGCGGCGCGGTATTTTTCCACACTTTCAGTTTGTAACGGCTGTGATCAAAGATGATCGCCGGAGTTGTATTGTTCATCATTTTCTCCCACTTGCTTCCCAATCGCTTCAGGTACGCTACCGCCCATAGCCGTATACCGAGGCCCATAAGGTCATGATCTGTTTTTTTGTTTTAGCGGTTTCCATCGCAGCGCCTACGGCACCTGCCATCACATAAAAAAGGAAAAAAACAGCAGACGGGTTAACCCCGTCCGCCACTCACGGTTACGCGGTCAAACGTTCACTCCAGGCATCGGAGTGAATGATGTTGCCGTCCTGATAAGGCCAGGTGATTTTTTCGTAGCGGAACTCAACACGTTCCAGGTGGTTGTGTTTCTCTTTGACCGGATCTTTGATGTCGGCGCCACCGTCATCTTTCAACCAATAAATACGCGGGGATCGCCATAATATTACGCTCCTGTTGTTGATAAAGAGTTCGGCACCTTTTGTAATCGCTGGCAAGCAACGGCATTCAGGGCCGAACGGAACTCAAACCGAATAAAGATCCGGGAGTCAGTCAGAATAAATCCGGAAAACAATAAATCAGATCAGGTATTTCCCAACCAGAGGTTAATCGGAGTGAAAATAATTAATCGGGCTATCCCTGCGCCATCAATGATGATTATGCCTTAACAGCATGGACTATTAAGGCATAATTTCATTCTCTTAACGGGTGCATATATAAATCAAGTCTTTTTTATCAAATAGCACAATAAGCTAAAGGCCAAATAAATATAATTTCTGTAAAAACAAAAAAACAAACACATTACCTTAATAAAATATAAATAAAATTACACTTATTTACATAAAAAGAATTTATTTATCATAACAAAATAGCCAGACTCGTCAGTTTTAATACAATAGCGCAGCCAGCCCATAATTAAATTATTTATTTTAATTTAAATCAATTAGTTACAATTAAAATAAAATAAAATAAAATAAAATAAACAACCTCACTTTACATCCTGCTGCCTAAATAGGTAAAAAATAATGATTCTCATTCATAATATGCGAATGAGAATACCTTCAGTGATAGTCAAAAACAGACGGCAATATTCTTACCACCACCAATCAAGCCTAATCCTTATCGCAAAAACAAAACACGACTTATTAAAAAGGAATATTATTACGATATATGTCGCCCCGGTGAGTGACAGAACCCCATTTAATATTTTCATGATTTTCCGGTGATAATGGTCAGCAAACCCGTCATTAATCCTCATTAATGAGGAAATATCTGCCCCTCAGTCTGCGATAAGATGACACGAAGACGAGGGATCTCAGGAATAGGCCAGCTCATAACGATGACTCAACTTGGTTATGAGGCATTGAACTCAATACTCGACACCCACACTGGCAGCGACAATAATGCACCACTACAGCACGACCATTTTCCTGAACGGTATTATCCCCCTCAATAATGGGATTAATACCGTGCCCCTCTAGCGGACAATGAATGAGATCCCCTACCAAAGCGGCCTGTTTACCGTCGAAATACATTGTTGAAGAAGCGGTGATCACTTTTCCACCTCGATCAGTGGCATCACCTAAACAAACAATACCAGACATTGTGATATCCTCTATTAATTATAGAAATAACCCTAAATAAACCATCAGATATTCAGGAGATAATATTTCATCCCGAGATATCTCATTATTGACTTTAATCTTAAGGGCCCCATACCTTCAAAAACTGAATTAAAAGATAAATAAGCGGCCCACTCAATTCCTTTTCAGTTAAAACAGGATGATAAGGATCAGGTAAATACCATCGCCACAAAGCATAAATAGCCACACCAGACAACAAAATAAGTAAGATATTTCTTTTATTCAATTTTTACCATCCAAACAATCTTGATGATTGAACTTAAAGTACGTATCGATATTTTCTTACCCTTTCCCATCCTGATTTTTAACCTTTATATCCTTATAAAGGGTTTAATTTAAAACGCATGTTATCGAGGATCGAAAGCGCCGGGTCTGACTCTAACGGTCTGACTAATAGCATCCCAGAATGCCACTATTTCATTCTGGGTATAGGCTGTCGGTGTCTCTTCATCATTGACCACCGTCAAATCAAAGACCGGTGTTTTCTTTCCGCCGGTTTTCTCATTTGCCAGTAACGTAAACTGATAACGCGGATCATCACTATCCGGCTGTAATCCCACCGCCAATAATTCCTCGGTATCCAGCCCATTAATTTTTCGCACGCCTTTACGGAAAATATCACCCCGGTACAGAAATGCTTTAATTTGGCCGATACGCTCCAGCATACTGTCTTTTTCCCGGATATAGTTATTCGTTTGTATTCTCACATTCAAATAATTATCCGGGCCAGTTTTATATAATGCACCGATATCTTCTTTATCCCTTTGATTATCTGCAATAAACGCATTGGAAATACAGCTTCCCGCGGTAGTCGGAATTTCCGTTTCTTCACGTCCGTGTATACGAGATAATAAATCCCTCAGTGTAGCTAAATCTTTCTGAGCTGTATTAGCATATACAACAGGGTAGGATGCCCTGTCTTTGTCATAGCGAGCGGCTGAACCATTTGTCGTTTCCATTTCTACTTTAATTGCTACTCCATTACTGTACAAATAAGCCTCCAGTACTCTGAATGCATCATCAACGCTTACATTCTCTATGCGTTCAAAAATAATCCCTTTCATCCCCTGAGGAACAGAGTAAATATTCTTTAAATAGGGCATATCAATCACCTTCACCGTTTTTGTCTGCCGTAGTGCCTGCTCCCGCAATTGAATACGCTGTTCAAAGGCAGGTAAATAGATCCGTTGGGTTTCTACCCAATGATCGTTCACCCGGGAAGCATTCACCGTATCATGATAGTTTTCCGGCAAATCAACCAAATACCGGCCGATACAACGGGTTTGTAAATTCGCTAACAATTTGTCCACAGCTAATTTTTCCTTCTGGTTTAACACAGTATGTGGGGGATAGGGCTGCAACCAGTGCCACACCCCGTAAAATACCAGCACAAGCAAACTGGCAATTATTATGGCAAGCGCTTTTTTTCTATTCATCAGGATAAGCCAAAGATGTTTGTTTAACAGATTGCGCTATTTTAACAATAGCCCGCAGGGTAAAAAAACGGGTATCGTCAGTATCATAGGCACCTTCATGATCAACCTCAGCCCCCAATATTGAACGCAGACCGCTGGCGGTAAATTTCCCTCCCTCAACTGGCACCGTGCCATCACCGGGCTCTTGCGGATCCGCTATAGTAAAAGTTTGTATTAGAGAATAGTCATTACCAGGTTTTATTGGGTATTTGACACTGCGCATATCTGAAAGCTCCGCATTCATCGGATCAAATATCGGGCTATTAAATGCCAGTTCAGGATTACCTTTCCGATTAAAATAATCTTTACGTGCTACCCAACGGACAGTGCCATAAGAGAGGTGTTTCATACTGTTACCATAAAAAGCATAGGTATTGCTGTGATAACAGCCATTTAATTCTTCTATAAAACTACGCACATCTTTTCTAATTATTTTTGTAAAGTTATCCCAATCTGCCTGCATTACCGCCCAATTTTTAGCCTTGTTTTCCGGGTTAATCAAACGCTCTTCGCATAATCCCCACCATTTATCGCGCTGCAAGTAGATTTCTTCATAAGGGTCATTCTCCGGTAAGCTATAGCGTGTATTCCCATCCTCAATCTTCAACCACCACTTTCCGTATCTCAGACCGGGTAATAACTGAAGTGGTCCCGGTGACTGCGCCATCACGGCAGTGAATTGACCGCCATCTTTGCCTATGACTAATCCAGTCGGGCTACCTTCACCTGCTTTCATCCGCTTATAAGCCGTCGGTGCACCAAATGTCGGCATCACACCATGCACAATCCCTTGGAGCCTGTCACGCCCCTTCAATATTTCTGAATAGTGACGAGCCACCAATCCTCCCATCGAATGCGTGACCAGTATCACCTTCTCACAAGGCTGACGCCGCCGTTTATAGCTCGTAACCACTTGGTCAATATAGTCCGCCAACCGGTTTGCTGACTCCACATTAGACTGAAGCCAGTTATACCCCATCGCATGGACTGGAAACTGATATTGATAACTCAGCTTAATTTCATCCCGTGTCAGTTTGGCTTCCCCCATCTCAGCCTGTAAATCCATCAACTCCAGTTGCTGACGCAATGTCTGCTTCCCCGTCTTATTCAACCGGTTGTGCAATAACTCATCCTGATCATCCAGCGCCGCCTGAAGCCAGGGCAAAAATTCGCCGTAGCTCATATAGGCGACCTCACCCCAACCCCGCTCCTTTCGCGAAGGAAATTTAGGGCCTTCTTTATGATTGTCGTCTACTCTGCCCCGTGAATCGACAACAGTATTTTCCGGATCAAGCAACTTTTTTCGATCCTCTGCACCCTTTAAAACCCAGTCCTTCAAGGCACCCAATCTGCTGTTTAAACGCCAAACTGACGTTCCATTTTTATCCTGCAAATTACTCCCCATTACCCCCGGCAGAAAAATCACCGGAATAACCCGGTTTGGCACCTTATAGCAAATCGCCGTCAGGTTCTTTTCACTGGGCGCATTAACTAACGGGTAATACAACCTGCCATGCTCGTCATAAACAGGCTGAACAACAATTTTTTCTGATGAATCGGCCATCATTACTCCTTACCTTCTTTTAAATAGAACTTCATTGCTTCTACCCCTAATTGCTGCTGTTTAGTCACCTTACCATCCGAGCCGGTTGTCGAAGGCTGCTGACTATTGTCCTGATTGTGCAAAAGGCTGCTTTGATGATTCACCGGTGAATCATCAAAAGGCCAAAGTACCTGCGGCGTTATAGCAAAATCCGCTGTCTCACGTTGGGATGCCATCTGATTAAAACTCTGCCCACCAAATTTTTGCCACACCGCCGCCCGCTGGATGATGTTATCGGGCGCCCCACTTTCCACCTGCCCGTTGCTAATACGGATATATCCCCCGCCACAGGCCAGCAAGATCTCC
>NZ_JAXBVE010000079.1:0-5232 GCF_035181445.1 Photorhabdus africana | reverse complement strand
TGAAGTGACGTTGAATAAGAAATTCAACCAGTGGCTAACCCGCAATGTGAGTGGTATGGGCACAATGAGCCGCGCGAATAAATTCCGTCAGGTCAATGAGAAACTGGCATTCAACTTTGCGGTAGGTGGCCGGGGAGCGGATATTCAGGTGACCACGGGTAACTGGAACCTGATGTTCGGTGATAATATTCAGTCGATTTTGGATACCAACCTGGGTGCGTTGTTTGGCCTGATGACGCAGCAATATTCGGCAACGGGGATGGCGAAGACCACGTTTACCTATCATCCTCAGGATTTGCCGCGTCAGCTTAAGAATAAGCTGCTTGGCCGATTAGCTGGTGTAAACGCGGAGACGACTTTAGCGGATATCTTTGGCGTGAATTACACCACAGAAGGCCAGATGGTTTCCCGTACAGGAGACCCGGTTGATGGTGAAGCGATTCTGCAAGAGATGCTGGCAGTGATTGGAGAATTTAGTGGCGATCAACTGAAAGCGTTTACAAACCCGGAGAAATTGCTTAATGGTTTGAAAGCAGGCATGGAGATGGGCGGGGATGGCATCAGATCGTTTGCCGAAAGTCATGGTCTGCAAGAGAAAGCCCCGGATGAAAACCGTGGATCAGAATCGCCAGTCAGCATTGATGGGATGGGTGCTCAGGCCGATGATAAAGCAAAACCTGTATTTGGTTTTAACGCTCTGAATCTGCCTAATCTGTTTGCAACGATGTTCAGTAAAGATAAGCAGACAGAAATGCACTCCTTAGTCACGCATCTGAAAGAGAATCTCACGGCGGATCTGCTCAATATGGAGCAGAAAACATTTGATTTCCTGCGTAACAGCGGTCATTTGCATGATGATGGCGATATCCATATCTCGCTGGGGAACTATAACTTCAGCTGGGGCGGTGACGGTAAAGATCTTGGTGCCTATCTGGGCGATAACAACAACTTCTGGGGTGGTCGCGGAGAGGATGTTTATTACTCTATCGGCACTTCCAACCTCTTTACCGGTGGTGAAGGTAATGATCTGGGCGTTCTGATGGGGCGTGAAAACTGGATGTTTGGCGGTCATGGGGATGATACCGCAGTGGTAGCCGGGCGGATTAACTCTGCTTTTATGGGGGCAGGGAATGACCAGACATTTGTTTTTGGTGAAGGTGGATTGATTGATGCCGGTAGCGGGTATGATTATGTTGTGACTGCGGGTAACTACAACCGGGTGGATACCGGGGAAGATCAGGATTATGCCGCGACCATCGGTAATAACAACCGGGTTGAGCTGGGTGAAGGCAATGACTTTGGCCGGGTGTTTGGTAATGACAATCGAATTGATGGCAACATGGGTAACGATGTTATTAAACTGATGGGCTATCATGCAGTCATCAACGGTGGAGAAGGTGATGATCACCTGATAGCGGCCACTATTTCGAAATTCAGCCAGTTTGACGGCGGTGAAGGTCAGGATCTGCTGGTGCTGGGCGGTTATCAGAACCACTTCCGGGGGGGCGCCGGGATAGACAGCTTTGTGGTCAGTGGTCAGGTGATTGACAGTCAGGTTGATGATATCAATGCGGAAGATATGATTGTCTTTAACGACATTAACTGGCAAAACCTGTGGTTCCAGCGCAGTGGATATGATTTGGTGTTATCAGTAAACCGTCATATTGAGGAGAAAACCGCGCAGGGTGTTTTTGAATCAATCGGTTCAGTCACCTTTAGTGATTACTTTAATGGTAACCGTGCCAAACTGGTGGTGAGGATGGGGGATAAGAATGCCTCGGGAGAGCGGGAGTTTACTGCGCTGTCGGATAATGCGGTTGATACCTTAATCCAGTCAATGAGCAGTTTTGCGCCTACTGCGGGAGATAATGGCTTTATTGACAATCTGGCGAGTCAGGCGAAAATGGTCATGACAACGGCGTGGGCGGATACTACGGTGGGTAAGGTGCAGTTTGCGTAATTAATTCTCAAAAATAAAAGTTAAAATGAATAATAAAAAAGGCTCACAGAATCGGTGAGCCTTTTTTCACTGCGGAGTAATGGATATTCATTATATTATAGTTTACCGGTCAATAATTATTTTCATTAATAAGTTTTATTTGTTATAATTTCATTACCAAAAAGGTAAGATATTATTATCTCATTTACTTGCACTGTTTTAATGGTTATAATCTGTGTGGTTATTTACGGAGATGGAATAAATAATTGACAAAGTTTTATATCTTAGGCATTACTTTATTATCTTCTCTGTATTTCTAGTATTATCGCAGAAAGAGATCTGTGATAATAATCTTTCTGAATTTGGCGTTTTCCTTGTTATATCCATTTTATTAACAAATTACTTTTTGGAAAAAAGTATGTCTGATAAATTCATGCAAACAATATCTGATATTAATTTTAATGGCGGTTTTTTTCTTTATTTAATTTTTTGCTATTAAAAATCAGAAGATTTCACTGTTTCGTGAGAACTTAAATATACCCAATAACGGTTCTACCCTATGGATTTCAAGATGGATCGAGACGGCAAGGGAGCGAATCCCCGGGAGCATAGATAACTCTATGACCGGGGTAAAAGAGTGCAGCCAACAAAGAGGCAACTTGAAAGATAACGGGTGTATCCGTTAGGTGCCGTGGTTTTCTGTTTAACCCAAATAATAAATTAAAGGACTATTTATGGGTAAATCATCAAATAGAAGTGCAGTGTACCTCTTTACAGGAAGATATTACGACGATAATGACGGTAATCGTATTACTGCTATTGGTATAGGTGGTGAGGTTTATGCTTATGGCGGAAATGATGATGTTACCGTTGGTTCATTTAAAGTCGATGTATACCATACAGATGGCGACCTTGCGGTAAAGGGAGTGTCAGGTTATACCGGTATTCATAAAACGGGAAATGGCGGTCTGTCATTTGCGGGGGCTGCCGGTGTAGCTGTTATTGATCACACGGGTGAAATGGGAAATTTAAATTATTCAGGTGCGGCCGGTTATAATAAACTGGTTCGTAAAGGGTTGTCTGGTGATACCCGTTTTAAAGGAAGCGGTGGATATAATCAGTTATGGCATGAAACTAACCGGGGAAATTTAGATTTTGCCGGCGCAGGGGCAGGCAATGACATTGACCGTACCTGGTTTAACCGTTATCAAGATTCACAGGGAAATGTGACGTTTAATGGCGCCGGCGCTGTAAACAATATCAGCTCGCGAGTAGAGCACGGTAACGTTACATTCAACGGGGCTGGTGCTGATAATCACATTGTACGTAAAGGTAAAGAGGGTAATATTATCTTACGTGGTGCGGGGGCATCGAATCGAATTGAGCGTGTACGTCAAAATAAAGACGAGTATGAACAGACCCGTGGTGATATTACTTTTCAAGGTGCGGGGGGGTATAACAAACTCTATTCTGATGTCGCGCATGGCAATATTAATTTCTCCGGTGCGGGGGCTTACAATGAAATCACCAGAATAGACGCGAATAGCGATTTCGATGATGAGACACTGGAATTTGCTAAAGCCAAAGAAGTCGTATTAACGACGGCAACGATGGAAGGAAGCTGGATACGAGAGTCTCAGCAAGTTACAGGTGTGAAATCAACCGTCGAACCGGATACCTATCTTTTTGCCTTTGTTGACAAAATGTACACTAAAATCAGCAAAGTTCGGCTGCGAAATAATCCCACCACGGGCAGACTCGGTTATTATGCCACTTCCTGGTATAAAGCGGGCAATCACCTTGAAAATCTTGCTGCGAAAGAAATTTCTTCAGGCAATGGATTTATCGCGGTAAACGTTGATGGCGCTTATCATCTCTCCGGTTTAATCGTTGAGCGTCTGCAACCCGTCACGATCCATGCTATCGGGGAAAACCTGTTGTCAGATCAGTGGGTAACCTATGCGGGTGGCGTGATGGTTAAAGCGGAGGATATCTCGCTAGGCGATGCCAAAATGGAGGGGTATGCCGTCTTTTCTGATGATGGAAAAGTCGATGTTTCCGCAATCAAATCGAACCGAAAACCCAATACTTATGTGTATGCCAAAGTATTGGGTCCCCATACCAAAGTGGTTGAAGTTCAGTTGGCCAATGATCCCGAAACAAAGCAACTAAAATACATCGCAACAGCATGGTATAAAACAGGCGATCATACGGGTGATTTAGCCAATGAAGAGTTTTCTTATGCTAACGGGTATACCTCTGCCGGCTCCGGTTACACGTTAAGCCAGCTTCAATATGACATCAATACAGTGCGCCGTACCTCCCATCGATTAGTACATAGCAAAGAATATTATCAGCAAGACCTTGTGAAATTATCTGCAAGCAGTGGTGACATTAATTTTAACGGTGCGGGTGGTGGAAACGTTATTAAATCTGATGTCATGCGGGGAGATATTAATTTTACAGGGGCGGGGGCGGCGAACGTTATTTTGCATAGCTCAAAGTTCGGTGATACGTATTTTGATGGTGCGGGTGCTGCCAACGTCATTGTAAAAAAAGGTGAAAAGGGCGATCTGACATTCCGTGGTGCCGGTTTAGCCAATGTCTTGGTTCACCGGGGCCAGAGTGGGGAAATGGATGTTGATGCTGGTGGCGCGACAAATGTTCTTGTGCGTATCGGGGATGGGCAATACCTGGCTCATCTTCTGGCTTATGGCAATATCTCAATCCACAAAGGCAACGGTAACAGCCGGGTGCGGATGTTGGGCGGGTACAACACGCATACCCAGATAGGTAATGGCAATGGAAACTGGTCCGGGCAGGGCGGTTTTAACGTCATCACCCAAGCGGGAAAAGGGAGCATCTTCTCTGTACTGTTAGGTGGCGCTAACGTACTGACTAAGCTCGGGGCGGGCAGTCTGGTTACCGGTATGCTTGGCGGCGCCAATATTATCAGTCATCTCAGTGAGGAGACTGAGACGTCAAACACCATAGCAATCGCGTTGGGCGGCGCCAATATCCTGACTAAAAAAGGGAAAGGCCCTGCGCGGGCGGTCATGGGCGGCGGGGCAAATGTTCTTACGCATATCGGGGACGGCAGTACCACGGGCGTTATGCTGGGTGGTGCGAATATCTTGACCAAAGTCGGAAAGGGCGACACGACCGGCATCATGTTCGGCATAGGCAACGTGTTGACCCATGTCGGCGATGGTTTGACACTGGGTGTGATGGCTGCGGCAGGCAATATCTTCACCAAAGTCGGAGAGGGGACAGCGATTGCGGCTCTGATTGGC
>NZ_JAXBVE010000078.1:0-5525 GCF_035181445.1 Photorhabdus africana | reverse complement strand
CCCACTGTCTCCGGGCATGTCGATCACGGCAGAAATAAAAACCGATCAACGTCGCGTGATCGATTACTTCTTGAGTCCATTACAGCAACATATAGATGAAAGTCTGAGAGAACGGTAGGTTGTGAGGGCAGCTCTGTGAACCCGGCTCGCCATACTCACCGTTTTCCGGGTTTGAGATAAGTGACCGTTAATGTTTTTCGCAGCCTTACTTTATTTGGAGTGATGAAATGAAAGTATTACGTATATATGAAAGGTTCAAAAATTGGCGCAACATTATTATTTTTTTGAGCTGCGCCTTATTAATGGCTTGCTCTAAGTCGATGGATATATATAAACCAATTGATGTGTCGCATTCGGGGCAATCTGTCGAGATTGATTTTGAAATCAGCGAGGTTAGAGAGTATCGGGTTTCCCTGTTATTTGCGATTGGGGATAGTCAGGAGGAAAAAGAAAGACGATCTGAGTTATTCCGTGCTCATGTTGATGGAGTTGCCATACCTATTACTTTTCGTCTGGTTAAAGACGGCAAAGTTCTTTTTGACGAGGAAATAAACACAGTGGGTGCAACGCTGATGCATACCGTCCATTATAAAGAGAAAAAGATAGATACGGCGGTACGTACTATTGACATATTTCAGTTCACTCCCGGACATTACTCGATGGTGATTACCACCCTGGAAGATGTGCCAGCTTTTAATGGCATTGAGAGCTTTGTACATATTACGGATGGTGTATTCAATGGTCAGATCTACAATCTGTTATAGCCGCTCTATTCCCAGAGTTGAGGGTAGATAATATTAATCCGGTGGCGATTTTGATCAAGTCTGAATTCAGTAATTATGAGTCTTCAGTAGGAGTATAAGCAGATATAAACTACCGCCGATTTAATAATGCTTATTGAAGCACGACAAGTACAAACAAAGGAAATATCAAAATTGGGAGTGATGAAATGAAGGTATTACAGGTACACGAAAGATTCAAAAACTGGCGAAATATGATTATTTTTATGAGCTGTACATTATTAATGGCCTGCTCTAAGCACATTGATACAATATATAAACCGATTGATGTGACGAAGTTTGGCCAGTCAGTCAAAATTGATTTCGAAATTAGTAAGAAAGGGAATTATCAGTTCGCTCTGCTGTTTGCTACTGGGCGTGGTTTTGGTGAAATGCAAAGGCGGGATAAGTTGTTCGGGAGTATTGATAAGGACGGGGTTGCCATCCCCGTTTCACTTCGTGTGATTAAAGATGGTAAAATTTTTTTTGACGAGGAAATAAATGCGGTGGGGTACGGTTGGGGGCGTACCGTCTATTACAAAGAGAGAAGTATAAATACCGCGGTGCGCGATATTGAAATACTGGAGTTACCCCCCGGACGTTACTCTGCGGTAATTACGACACTGGAAGATGTGCCTGCTTTTCATGGCATTGAGAGTTTTGTACAGCTCACGTATTTTAATCCGAAGATTTAGGAAGGTTTAAAATGGTATCGGTATAAACAAAGAAAATATCAAGGTGTGGAGTGACGTGATGAAAATATTACAGGTACACGAAAGATTCAAAAACTGGCGCAACATTATTATTTTTTTGAGTTGTATCTGGTTAGTAGCATGCTCTAATTACATTGATGTTATACGCAAGCCGATTGATGTGTCGCATTCGGGGCAATCCGTCGAGATTAATTTTGAACTCAGCAAGAGACAGGCTGGAAATTATCAGTTTGCCCTGCTGTTTGCGAATGGGCGTGGTCATAATGAAAAGGAGAGACGACGCAAGTTGTTTGGAAATATTAACCATGATGGGGTGGCCGTTCTTGTTTCGCTTCGTCTGGTTAAAGACGGCAAGATTTTTTTTGAAAAGGAAATAAATACGGTGAGGCTCGATGGGTGGGAATCTTTCTATTACGAAATGAGATTAGTAAATACGACTGTGCGAGAAATTAAAACACTTGTGTTACCCCCAGGAAGCTACTCTGCTGTCATTACTATTCTGGAGGATGTCCTAGTCTTTAATGGCATTCAGAGTTTTGTACAGCTCATATATTTTAATCCGAAGATTTAGGAATTTTTAAAATGGTATCAGTATAAACAAAGGAAATATCAAAATTTGGAGTGATGAAATGAAATTATTACGTATATATGAAAGGTTTAAAAATTGGCGAAATATTGTTATTTTTATGAGCTGTACATTATTAATGGCCTGCTCTAAGCCCATTGATATATACAAACCGATTGACGTGTCGAAGTCTGGTCAGTCAGTCAAAATTGATTTTGAAATCAGCAAGGAAGGCAATTATCAGTTTGTCCTGCTGTTTGCTACTACGGATGATTATGATGAAATGGCAAGGAGGTTTGAGTTGTTTGGGAGAGTTTATAAAGATGGAGTAATAACCCCCGTTTCACTCCATATCGTTAAAGATGGCAAGATTTTTTTTGACAAGAAAATAAACGCTGCGGGATCCGAAGGAGGGCGTGTCTTCAATTACGAAGAGAGAAGTATAAATACGGCTGTGCGAGAAATTAAAACACTTTCGTTACCTCCTGGGCGTTATTCTGCTGTCATTACCACCTTGGAGGATGTCCCCGCTTTTAATGGCATTGAGAGTTTTGTCGAGCTCACTTATTTCAAGCCGAAGATTTAAACGGGTATTAATATAAACAAAGGAAATATAAAAATTTGGAGTGAAGAAATGAAAGTATTACAGGTACACGAAAGATTCAAAAACTGGCGCAACATTATTATTTTTATGAGCTGTGCCTTATTAATGGCCTGCTCTAAGCACATTGATACTATACGTAAACCGATTGAAGTGTCTCATTCGGGGCAATCCGTTGAGATTAATTTTGAACTCAGCAAGAGAAAGGCTGGGGATTATCAGTTTGCCCTGCTGTTTGCTAATGGGAATGGTTTTTATGAAATGGAAAGGCGGGATAAATTGTTCGGGAGTATTGATAAGAATGGGATTGCAATTCCCGTTTCGCTTCGTCTGGTTAAAGACGGTAAGGTTTTTTTTGACGAGAAAATAAACACAGTGGGCAGTGGTTGGATACAATCCTTCTATTACAAAGAGAGAAGTATAAATGCCACGGTGCGCAATATAAAAATACTTGAGTTACCCCCGGGACGTTACTCTGCGGTCATTACCACTCTGGAGGATGTTCCTGCCTTTAATGACATCGAGAGTTTTGTCGAGTTCGCCTATTACAATCCGAAAATTTAAGAAGATTTAAAATGGTATCAGTATAAACAAAGGAAATATCAAAATTTGGAGTGAAGAAATGAAATTATTACGTATATATGAAAGGTTTAAAAATTGGCGAAATATTATTATTTTTATGAGCTGTACATTATTAATGGCCTGCTCTAAGTACATTGATATATACAAACCGATTGATGTGACACAGTCTGGTCAATCAGTTAAATTTGATTTTGAAATCAGCAAGGAAGGAAATTATCAATTTGCCCTGCTGTTTGCGACTGGGCGTGGTTTTGATGAAATGGAAAGGCGATTTAAGTTGTTCGGGAATCTTGATCATGATGGGATTGTTATCCCCGTTTCGCTTCGTTTGGTTAAAGACGGCAAGGTTTTTTTTGACAAGGAAATAAACGCGGTGGGGTATGGTTGGATACGTGCTTTCTATTACGAAGAGCGAAGGATAAATACGGCAGCGCGCAATATTAAAATACTAGAGTTACCCGCCGGACGCTACTCTGCTGTTGTTACAACCCTAGAGGATGTGCCTGCTTTTAATGGCATTGAGAGTTTTGCCGAGTTCACCTATTACAATCCGAAAATTTGATTCACATCTGTAAAAAAACAAGGAAATAACGAGTATGAAAAAGAAATATACTGTAACCTATAAAGTTGCTCCGATGGGGGCGAAATATATTTATCAGGCCGATAAAGTAAAACACAAAGCTGGAGACGTACATTCTTCATTTGGCGGTCATATGTGGTATGTTTTAAATGACGGCAACGGGAATAAAGCGAGTTTTGGCTTCGAGTCAAAGTATGACCAAATGCTTGGTGAAGGGAACATAACCATTTATGATGATGCGGCCTACCAACAGACTTCTTACGAAACCACCGTAGAATTGACTGAATTTCAGTACAACAGGTTAAAAGTTTTTTCAGAAGACCCATCGTTAGTTGGATTTGATGCTAAGCATTACAACGTGGCTAAAAACAGTTGCGTGGATTTCGTATTTGCATCATTAAAAGCCATTGGCTATAACGAAAAAGGTTCCAAGGGAGAACTGTTCCCTAATCATAATCCTATGCATTTGCGTGATATGTTGCAAAATAATGGAAGTCGAATTATCCGTGACAACTTGAGTCGTTATATTCGTTATAGTGACTTTTATTATCTGGACGATGAAAGTGGTCGAGCGTGTTTATGGCTTAGGCCAGAGGATACGAAAATCACTCTACCGATGAAGCCATTGATTAACATCGATATCGTGTCCACGCCAAAACCTCTGCGGCATATTCAGGGCGAAAACAAAGCGCAGCAGGATGTTGCTAACGGGTTTATACAAAATTCCGCAACACATAAAATATCTGCCCTCGGGGATATGCTCAATAAAACAGACTTCGCCTCCACCCAGATGGCAGGTCTTGCCACCGGTGGTATTCGTCCCGGTGAAATGCAGCTTGACCCCAATGTCCGACCTAATACCTATCTGTCAGAGTTCTACAAGCCTTTCTACCAACCCGGGGACACTAGCAAACTGGACTTCGGCCTGCGTAACGCTGTGACGTTGAACGGTTTGTCGGCGATGACAACGTTTAACACTTATGTTGACCCGCTGTTATTGGATCTGAGTGGCAATGGCGTGCATATGACGGATATCCGTGACGGCGTGCTGTTCGACATGGACAACAGTGGCACGCTTAAGCGCAGCGGCTGGGCGGATCGCAATACCGGAATACTGGTGATCGATGATGGTAGCGGTCAGATAAAAAATGCCGGCCAGATGTTTTCCGAATACTACGGTGGTAAGGCCGGAATAAACGGATCCGCTGGCGAAAAAAAATTCAATAATGGCTTCGGTGCTTTAGCCAGTGAAGATGCCAACAAAGACGGCGTGATTGATGAACGTGATCCGATCTGGGGTAAATTACGGGTCTGGGTTGATGGCACACACGATGCAAAAGTCGATGCGGGCGAACTCAAGACACTGGCGGAATGGGGTATTACTCAGATAAACGCCCGGGCTTCGAACAAAACAGAAGTGCGTGATGGGAATAAGGTCGTTGCCAGTGGGTCGTTTACTATCAATGGTAAAACTCAGGCAGTGCTGGCCGTCGATTTTCTCGGTGACCCCGTCAGCAATACCCTAAGTACTGAGGGAGCGGGCACGCGAGTGACCTCCACACACAACGATATCACAACCACGGCTTACGCCAGTCAGAGTGAAACAGATGAAACCCTAAATGCGGAGCAACTGGGAGTCAGCAATCTGTATGGTGGCAGCGGCAATGATACGCTGATTGCGGCAAAAACTGGCAGTTGGCTGGTC
>NZ_JAXBVE010000077.1:0-6061 GCF_035181445.1 Photorhabdus africana | reverse complement strand
GTACTCAGATCTGCCCAATTTTTACCATATTGAGTCCCATTGAATGCCTTTAAAAGCTGCTTTGACAAAGATTGCCGTCAGTTAATGAACTACAGAAAGCCTTGGTTTAACAGAAACCGTGGAATTGGCAAAAAGTGCGTATCCTAGGACAGGTGGAAAAATCACTGGTGATATTGATGCTAGTGGTTGGATTGGTGCTAGTAAGCTCTACGAACGTCTGGAAAATGGTGAATGGGGGCCTGTTGGTAGACAAAATACCGCGTCACTGGAGCAGTCAGGCTGGTGGAAATGCGGAGATAAAGGATTTTATATTCAATGGGGATACACTAAGGGGAGTTTGGGAGAAGAGCACGAGTGGGTTCAATTCCCAATTCGTTTCCCAACTGTTTGTTTTGGCGGTTTGGCAACGGTTACTTTGACGTCTAGTATTGTAGGAACATTATCTGCATATTTTGGAGGTCCGACGCAAGAGGGCGCATGGGTGACAGTTGACCAGTCAAGAAACGCGTACGATAAATCATTTGTTTTTTGGTTTGCTATAGGGTATTGACATGTATATTTACAGCGCAAAAACAAACACATTCCATCCGATTGAACTGAAACAATGCTATATCGACGCTGGGAGCTGGCCGGACGACGGTGTTGAAATCAGTGATGAAGATTATAAGCGTTTTCTAAACGCCCCAGCGGGAAAACGGTGGGCAGCCGGTTCTGACGGATACCCTAAATTAGTAGATGTACCTCCTCCAACACTTAAACAATTGCAGCAACGGGCAAAACGGGAGCAGCAGCGACTAATGAACATAGCCAGAGAGAAAATTGCCCCCCTTTTTGATGCGGCTAGTTTGAATATAGCTACCGACGCTGAGAAATCCGCATTAACCGAATGGCGGTGCTACAGAGTGATGCTCAACCGGATTGATTACACCGCCGCACCTGATATCCAATGGCCGAAACAGCCTAAGTAATACAGGTAATAACAGGGGCGTATTGCCCCTGATTGTTATTTTGGTGCTTTAGGCCAATCAATTTCAGATGCTACCGAACAGTCAATACGGTTCAGTAGTACCCGATATTTTTTCCACTCTGTCAGTTTCTGTTTTTCCACATCTGTGGCTATATCTAAATCAATTGCATCTTGCAAAGGGGCGATGCAATTATTAGCATTAGATAGTAATAAATGGGGAGTGTTAGAAATTCTGTGTCATTCCAGTAATATATCTCAAAAAGGAATGACAAATGACTATGACCCTGTAAATAATCCAGCGTTTGTCTCTTCAACTATCAACTCCCGTTCCATTTTTGCCAGTGCATTCATAATGTGAAAGAAAAATCTCCTTATCTCTATACTAATATAGACACTGTCAGTAGAGGTCTAAAAAGTCACAGATTATATTTTTATTCTAAAAACCAATAGCAATAACTAAAAACTCATGTTCTCTAGAGCCGTAGTGCGTAGTAAATCCTGTCTTGGTTGGTAATGAATTTAACTGAGCTGTTGCTGTTGTCTCTGTTGATTTCCGATTAATTGTAGTTAGGCTGACATTAAAACATACGTTTGGAAATTCTTTTGGAAAATTAAATGTATCCCCGCGACCTCCTCCTGGACTACCGTTTGGATTTCCTTTCACATACATCCATTGATATATAATTCCTGTATCACCACATTGCCACCATCCGTTGGAAGCTTTACTAGCCGTATTCTTAGCACCTTTGGAATTAATACGACTATCTACTTCTGCTGTGGTATATGCGCCTAGCTCGCCCGGTGACGGTTTGTTTACAGCACTATAGACACGAATACTTGGATATTCATACACACCTCTACCGGAAATAGACCCTGTTGCATCCACATACCCACCCAAAACACCCCCGGATTTTGGGTAAGCACTTTTCGCCAACTCCACGGTTTCCGTTAAACCAAGGTTTTATAGAATTCATAAATTAACAATAAATCGTATCGAAGCAGTGTGCTAGGGCATTAAATGGGGATTTAAAGGGTAAAAATTGGATATATCTGTGTGTTAATAAATGACCAAAATGACGATTATGGGGAACAGAATTGCAAGTGGTTTAATTGTGAACAGTTTTTGTGCATAAAATAACCTAAAAATGGTCAAAGTAGAGCACATATATTGGCAAAATGCGTGCCTTTCCCAATCACGATGAAAACAGATTGGCTATGATCTGTATCAGTCACTATCTTTTTCTGATTTGCGTATTCTGATTCTGGAGATTTGTTATAACGAAATAAACTGAGAGTTACCTGTAATCTTGTATGGGGTTTGGTAGCCATATCAAAGCAGGTAACTCCCAATTTTAGATAAAGTTTCAACTAACACATCCAAATTTATTTAACGGAAAGCTCTATATTTACACTTCGATTTCTTACCCAAAAAGCCTGGCTGTTATAACAAATCTGTCCTCCGCAGATAGCATTTTCAACTATATCAGGACACCCTTTAATTAATGTATACCATTCAGGACCAGATCCATCTGAATTTGCATGACCACGACCATGCCGAAATGTTAGTGTACAATTTTCTGTGTCTGTATTGGCAACATTAATATAACTCACACTCCAATCGACAGTTTTGGTTTCATTTGTACATCCATCTATCCAGTTATTATTATCCTGTAAATTTCCCAGATAGGTTTTACCTGCCTCTAAGCGTATTTTTTCATCTCCACTATCGTACATGCAATTAGATGATTGTGTAATAAGAGTAATACTCTTTGTCGCTGATGAATTTTTAATTTGTAGTGCATATGTGGCTGATAAATTAGAAATTCTACTTTCTGAAACTTCTAATGTTGCCTCCTTATCGGTAATGTTTTCTTTTGTCTCAGCAGCTAAAGCTAATTGTGTTGACGAAGCTAGAATCACAATAGTTGTACCAATTAACGTTTTCAAAGTGATCATATTAATAAACTCCTTTGATGAAATTATTCGCAACCTCATTAGGTGATTTTTGTGGGTCAATTTTCACCCGTTAGATAGCTTCCAGAAGATATTAATAACTCATCCCATTAAAATTATTTTATTTGTACTTAAGCAAGTGTTGTTGGACGTTATTGATATCGTAATTATAAGTATAATTCATATTTTTATCTGTTGAATTGTTTTTTTAAATGCACATCCTGATGAAATGTTTGTGAATGCATCTTTTACGGATGTGGTTTATTATGTAAATAATAACAAATTGGTTTTATCTAATTTTAAAATAATTCCATCAATTATAAAAACATCATCTGTATGTTTGTTGTATTAATATGATTATATATCCGTCATCTTTCAAGTTGCTTCTTTGTTGGCTGCACTCGCTCACCCCGATCACATAGTTATCTATGCTCCCGGGGATTCGCTCCTTTGCCGTCGCGATGCATCTTGAAATCCATAGGGTATAGGTGATTTTTATCATATTAAACTTGAAAAAACTGAGACGTTTTAATTGAATTGATATTTGTCAGTAAAAATGAAAAAATCAGCAAACGCTCTGAAGAATCCGTCTTGAGTTTATTAGCCACGCTGAGTACGATAATCCTTTGGTTAATAGTATTCAATGCTGAAAATAAAGGGCCTTCACTTGAGATATCAGGCAAATAGCCTTAAATCGAGACGAGTTATTTCTTATTTGATATTACGGAGAATGTCTTTCGACATTCTCCGCTAATTTTACTAGTGATAGCTCTCGACAATGTATTAAACCATCTCGACAAAATCTATCGAAATAAGGTTTTGATTTATTAATGCTGAGTTTGTGGGGATTCCCCTCAGCGTATTTGCGAGGTCGGTTTTTAACTTCGTTTATTATTTAAAATTCAACTAATCCCATCGAACCCAATAAAGTGGCAATTACAGGAATTAAAAATGCTAACGCTATTAACGTACATATAATTTTAATTATTGGGTTCTTGTATTTATACACAGCATAGGAAGATATTAGCCCGATGGGGACAGTGATCCAACCGCATACGAAAAGAGACATAAACACATACCATCCAAAGCCTTCAAAATACATCACATTCCCTCATGAACCTATTGTAGATTCTCGAAATATATCACTAATCCTATCAACTCACCACAGCCCACTCGTAAATGCGTTGAAGTATGTGTCCATTCTTTTCTCGGTTGCCTGTTCACTGTGTGTCTTTGAAAAACCACCCTACCGGGTGAGTAATAGGTGATATGTCTTTAGAAGATAAGCTTTGCAATACCAATTGCCAGACCAGTTATTCCTAACATTGTGGCGGCAATCCATTTGGTTTGAGTTGCAATAGATTGGTGAACCTCAATTCTCACAGATGCGATATCTTCCTTTGTTGCATAGTTAGCTTTCATAACTGCGAGATCGGTTTTGATGAGGTTTAGATCATCTTTAAGTTTTTTTACTCTGATTTCAAACATATCGTTGCTGCCTCCATCACCACTATTGCCGCCTGTTTTAAATGGCAAATCACTTCTTATTTGGAACCACGTGATCTCGTTTATTGATTGCTATCTTTCCCCATGATAGCAGGGTATTTCTGTTTTACCCACTCAAGAACTTGTGATGTATCTATCATCATTACAGTCACCGAATGCAGATAGAGCAGAACTTTCATGGTGAAAAAGTGGCGCTTTTGGTTTTGGATTTTATAGTCACTTAGAAGGGCGCTTACTCATCCTGAGTTTATTAGCTACGCTGAGTACGATAATCTTTTGGCTAGTGATATACAATGCTGAAAATAAAGGGCCTTCACTTGAGATATCAGGCAAATAGCCATAAATCGAAGCGAGTTATTTCTTATTTGATATTACGGAGAATGTCTTACGACATTCTCCGTCAGATTATTGACAAAGTGCTGGTTTTTTTATCCGGCGCTCTGTTTTAATTCAGCTCCGTTCACCAGACGGAGCTTGCCGCCATGTTAAGGTATTGGCGTAAACAGGGGAGTTAGACGAGTTAAATCTATTTCCTGTTTAACTTGTGCCAAGCTATACGCTTCCTGGAGTCTCAGCCACATTTCCGGCGTACTGCCGATCACGTTGGCTAAACGAACGGCCATTCCTGGCGTTACTGCCGCGCTACCTTCAACAACACGCCCAATAGTTGACGGTGAGACATCCAGTGCACGAGCAAGCGCTCTAAGACTAATATTTAAGTGCTCTATCTCGTCAGAGATATAGCGCCCCGGATGGGGTGGCATACGTTTAGTCATTAATGATAGTCCTCGTAGTTCAATATATAAACATCACCATCGTTAAATTCGAAAGTTAACCTCCAGTTACCCGATACGCTTACCGCCCAAATACTCTTTCGATCTCCTGTAAGTGGGTGAAGTTGAAAACTCGGTAAACTTAAATCATTCAGGCCGCTTGCTAAATCTAATGCGTTTAACAGTAGGTCTAGCCTGTTAGCGTGGTGTGCAACAATTCCCGCCGTGGTTCCCTTCTCATAATACTTTCGTAGCCCTTTATGCTTCCAACTTTTAATCATTGTTTGAGTCCTGTTGCGTTACGAGAGACAGCATAACACGTGTCGATCATTGCGCAACAACATTTTTCTGATGAAATAATATCAGATTATTGACAAAGTGCTGTTTTTTTATCCGGTACTCTGTTTTAATTAAGTTCCGTTCACTAAACGGGGCTTGCCACCTTGTTAAGAACACCCACTCTCCAAACTTTCCCGCCAGAAACACTCTCGTTTGACGAGCTGGTTCCTAAAAATCATTTATACCCTATGGATTTCGAGATGCTTCGCGGCGGCAAGGGAGCGAATCCCCGGGAGCATAGATAACTATGTGACCGGGGTGAGTGAGTGCAGCCAACAAAGAGGCAACTTGAAAGATTACGGGTATAGTCCGTCAAGTCGATGCCGCTATTGATTTCGAATTTATCCGCGAATTAGTTGCCCCGTTGTATTGCCACAATAATGGCGGTCCTGTTATCTATAGCCCAAAATATTACCTGATTATCACTTAAATTCAGCTCCCATAGGCGTATACTTAAAATAAGTCTGTGTGGAGGTAAATGAAAATGGCTAAAAATCAGATTCAATTCCAAAAAGGCATTTCT
>NZ_JAXBVE010000076.1:0-6364 GCF_035181445.1 Photorhabdus africana | reverse complement strand
GAAATGCCTTTTTGGAATTGAATCTGATTTTTAGCCATTTTCATTTACCTCCACACAGACTTATTTTAAGTATACGCCTATGGGAGCTGAATTTAAGTGATAATCAGGAAATATAATATGATGAAAAAAGTCGGTTTAATTGGTTGGCGGGGAATGGTGGGCTCTGTTTTGTTTCAGCGTATGCTGGAAGAGAATGATTTTCAGGGTATTGTCCCTCATTTTTATAGTACATCGAGTGCTGGTTCCGCGGGTCCTATCATTGATGGGATTACTTATCAACTCAAAGATGCCAACTCAGTCAACGCGTTGATGGAAATGGATATAATCATTACTTGTCAAGGTGGAGATTACACTAAAGCAGTTTATCCAGCTCTCAAGGCCAATGGCTGGCAAGGTTATTGGATTGACGCTGCCTCGGTACTACGCATGGATAAGAACTCTTGTATCATTCTCGATCCAGTCAACCGAAGCCAAATTGATCGCGAGGTTAATAAGGGTACCAAACTTTTTGTCGGAGGAAATTGTTCTATTACGCTGAGTCTTATGGGCCTGGCCGGTCTTGTAAAAGCTAACCTAATTGAATGGATGAGCCTGATGACCTACCAGTCCGCTTCTGGTGCAGGTGCAAAGTATGTACGTGAATTAATAGCGCAAAATGCATATATCAGCCAACACTTGAGCACAGACGATTTGGCCGACAAAGGTTCCGTACTGCCGCTAGTGGAAAAGGTCACTGATTTGATTAACAGCTCGCAATTGCCAACACAGGCCTTCGGTGTGCCTCTGATGGGTAGCATCATCCCTTGGATTGATAGCGATCTCGGTGATGGCAACAGCCGCGAAGAATGGAAAGGCGAAGTGGAAACTAACAAGATCCTAGGTCTCAAGCCTGGAACCATCAAGGTCAACGGTCTATGTATTCGAGTCGGTGTAATTCGTTGTCACAGTGCAGCGATCACCATGAAACTAAAACGCGACATCAGTGAGACTGAATTTGTTGAACTAGTGCAAAGTGCACATCCGTGGGTAAGATATATATCCAACAATAAAGAAGAGAGCGTCAGCAAGTTGACTCCTGCCGCTATCAGTGGTTCCTTGCACGTGGGTATTGGCCGTTACAAGAAAATGTCGCTTAACGATGAACCGATTTATTCGGTCCTAACAGTCGGCGATCAACTGCTGTGGGGTGCAGCCGAACCGTTGCGCCGTATGTTGAATATTCTACTCTGCCGAGCGTAATCAACAGATAAAAAAATCAGGGCGATAAACACATAGTACTATTACATTGTCCTTAATAAGGATAGGGTTATGCATCAATATTTGGGTTATATTGCGGCTTACGGCTGGTGTTTTGTCACTGCCTTTTCCATGTTACTAACCAGCGAAGTTAGCCAGCGTTTGAGTCCATTCATTGTCTGTTTTTTTACCTTCTCGTTGGCTACTAGTGCCTTCCTAATTTACAACGCGTCTTCTCTCAGCGAGTTGTGGTGTCGAATCAGAGAAAAACAAGTGATGTTTCCGATTGTAGGCATTAACGTTAGTAGCTTCATCAGCTGGGGGTTAATGATCTATCCTCTAACTTATCTTCAGCCGACGCTGGTGGCCACGTTAATCCTTGGTATCAACCCGATCTCCTCAGCTGTTATTACCCACTTGTTCTTGAAACAGCCCTCACCCTACAAGTTGGTAGGGATCAGCTCAGCGCTGTTTATTGTCATAGTCTTTTTGAGCTTCCGTACACTTCTGGGAGACAATAGCATTCCTGGTGCCTCACACTATCAAATAATGTTTTCCTTACTGTGCTGTTACCTTTCCGGTATTGCAACTTCGGTTAACAATATTCTAACAAAAAAAATCATGGAAAATGATTTTGGGATCATTGATGTGATATGTATGCGCTTTTACCTCACCATCCTGATTTCCGGAATCATTGGTTTCACCATACACCCAGTAACATTGAACCAGGATCTGGTGGTATCTATACTGTTGATCACGCTTATTTTCGTGATTGTTCCTCTGGTGTTACTACAAGTGGCACTAAAACAATTGGACCCGTTACGTGTTGCCATTATCTCACCACTAATGCCAGTACTGGTAGTATTGATGCAACTTTATGATGGTAAGTTCAGCGTACTTCCTTACTCTACTATCAGTGCCACCTTAGTGACGTGGGTTTTGGTGTCTTTGGGAACCTACTGGGCGATGCGAAAAGTCTGATGGATCCTTCTTTCGTTATCGTTTAACTCTAATTAAGGATTATGCAATGTCAAAAATGTATCTGAAGTCGAATGCCATTCTTGAGCCCTTGCTGTGGAATTGGCATGCCTGGTCACACCTCATGAGCCCATTGACAGCATCTATGCATATTAAAAATCGCCACCTAAAAATCATGAAGCATTTTATCGACACTGGCACTAAGCCCCAAGTTAAAAACCAGAAATTTGAAGGTGGTCCGGTAGTACAATTGGATGGTTATTTCTCTGATGACATCAAAAAGTTGCTGGTCAAAACACTAGCTGAATGCCAGGCGTTGATCGCACTGGCGGAAGGAATTGAGGATGCTTCTCAAAAGGTGCTACAGCCTGCAGGCAAAACTCTGGAGCCACTATATGATACTCTGCACCCTGCACTGAAGGGGCTGGTAGAACTGGTGTATAACTTGGATTTTCAACCAGGACTTAAGTTTTACGAATCGTTAATATGGCAGGATTACTATTCCACCCAACCACAGTCTATTGCTTTCTCCAGTCTTCATTCCGACAAACGGCCGTTTATCCTCGGTACGCCGGTGTTGCAAACTGAGGAAAACTTCATTCTTCCCCTGCCTTTTGCTTCCTCTATTATTGATGACATTCAACGTTCTACCCGCGATGGTATTGATGAACAAACCCTAGTAGAAAAACTGCAGCTTACACCGACCCAATTGAAATCGTTGTTGCGCTTCTTCAGCTGTGAGCCCATTGCCACGTATAATACTTGTTACACCGGTGAAGGAGTACGAGTTCGCTATTACGGCCACGCCTGCTTATTACTGGAAACCAAAGAGACCACTATCTTGATAGATCCGTTGATCAGTTATGACTATCCATCCAACATTGAACGCTTTACCTATAGTAATCTGCCAGACACCATTGATTACGTGCTCATAACTCACGCTCATCAAGATCATTTTTCCATTGAAACGTTGCTCAAAATTCGACACCGGGTCAAGCAGATTGTGGTACC
Source organism: Photorhabdus africana (assembly GCF_035181445.1). Taxonomy (NCBI): domain Bacteria; kingdom Pseudomonadati; phylum Pseudomonadota; class Gammaproteobacteria; order Enterobacterales; family Morganellaceae; genus Photorhabdus; species Photorhabdus africana. Next base: position 3,139 of record NZ_JAXBVE010000076.1, on the reverse strand, counting down.
GCGCAACAACCGTGGCGATCTTGCAGATCCATCTCTGAAGCGCATCCTGCAGCACATGGGATTCAATAATATCATTGAAATGGAAGAGATGGATCAGATTGCCCTGTCGAGCGGTGCGATTACGGCGATTCCTTTTATCGGCGAACATGCCGAATTGGATATACAAACAAAGCTAGTCTACAACATATGTCTCCACAATCGTTCCTATTTTGCTGGGGCCGATCTAAACAACTTTGACGGAGACGTTTACCGTCGCGCTTTCCGCACTTTAGGCGACATTGAGGTGGTGTTTATTGGTATGGAATGCGATGGTGGACCGCTCCATTGGCTGTATGGGCCACTTATCACACGAAACTACAATAAAGAAGCGACACGCAGCCGCACACTGTCTGGTTCAGATTGCGATAAAGCTACAGCGTTGATTTCTCATCTGAATACTAAACAGGCCTATGTCTATTCCATGGGCGAAGAGCCTTGGTTGAATTACATCATGAACATTAATTACTCACCGGAAGCAAAGCAAATTATCGAATCAGATCGCTTTATCCAGAAAGCACAGCAAAAAGGTGTTATTTCACGCCGCTTATTCGGCAAAGACGAATGGCTATTTAATTAATCTTACTATTTTGGCATTACTAAGTTTTATACGTTTTGCCAATTAAAAGTACCTACATTGAGAGGCATCAGGTATGAGTAATTTGTCACTATAGACAACATTAAAACAACAAAACTTATGATGCGAGTGTACTTTATGCTTTCTTTTAAAACAGTTAAGGAATTGGTTATGTCCATAAATCGCAAACTTGTTATTATCGTTGATGCCTATGGTCCCGCCCGATACTTTCAGCAATATCTTAAACAACAGGGTTATCTTTGCGTTCACCTGTTAGGTACCTCACAGCCCTTGCCACGACTTAATCTATTCGATCTCGAACAGTATGACGCTACGCTGGTTCACACAGGTGATTTCAACATCACCGTTGGTAATATCAACACATTAGTTGCGTCACTGGATGCCGAATTATGTGAAATTCTACCTGGTGTTGAACCTGGGGTACTATTGGCAGACAAACTTAGCTACCATTTCGGTTTGCACAACAATGGCATAGAAAAAAGCCGTGCGCGACGTGACAAATCTGAGATGGCTGATGTTTTATCTGTAGCAAATATTCCCATACCGCACTATTGCCGTACCGATACTCTAAATGAAGCACTAAACTTTGCCCGTCGCTATGATTGGCCGGTGGTATTGAAGCCTCTGGATAGCGCAGGCACTAACGGCGTACACTTCTGCTATTCAGAAAAGGAGGTTATCAATGCTTTTCATCAGGTGATGGGCGTTGAAAATAATATGGGCTTTATTAACCAAGAGGTTCTACTGCAAACCTTTCTATCAGGAAAAGAGTTTATGGTGAACACTGTTAGCCGCGACGGGCAACATTATGTTTCGGACATTTGGTACACTGATAAGATTCATATTAAAGGTTATTCACGGATTTACAATAAAAACTATCTAGTAGACAGCCGATCCGAGGAATATGCATTGCTAAAGGAATATGTGTTCAGAGTCTTGGATACATTAGATATTAAATATGGACCTGCACACTCTGAGGTCATTATCACTCCTGAAGGGCCTATGCTGGTTGAAATTGCTTCGCGCATTAGCGGAGCTGTCGATCCGCAGTTTAACCAAGCTTGCCTTGGCAATGATCAGATTGCACTTACACTGGAAAGCTACTTAGAACCAGAAAAATTTCTGCAACGGATTGGTCTGCCCTATCAAGTGAAAAAACTAGGGTTGCAAATTTTCCTTATATCGAAAAAGGCAGGAAAAATTACCCTGTTCGACTTTCCACAACATCTGAGATATATTCCGAGTGTCGTTAATTTCAAACTAAAACCCAACGTTGGTGATATCTTGGTAAAAACATTTGATCTCAGCAGTTCGCCGGGCATTGTGCATTTGGTCGCCGATAATGAAAAAACACTGTTGCAAGATTATCAACACATACAAACGCTGTTTGATCAATACGTCCGCGTCGACACAATCGACTGATATTTTTTTCTTATTCACTTTTTAGGAACGGGCGATAAAAATGTGCCCATACGTTTTATAGCACTTCCTTTGCATCGGCGATTGATTAAATATATCGCCGGTGCCTAGAAAATCACCTTTGTTACCATTCATCAGACCGTTTGGAGTTTTCTCAATAATGACCGTATTTTATTTTAACCAATTTACGGCCGATTATTGAACTGGTTAGACAGAATATAGCTTAAAGCTCTCATGTTTATGCTCTGGTTGCCTAGCAGATCTCACTTACAATCTTATAGTTTTGTTTCATATCAAAATAAGCGCATCATCTTCAGATGGCTCATGTTAGAGATGTCAGTTATTTCCTGTAAGCCTTATCTAAGTGATAAAAGAGAGTTCCCAGTTTCAACTCAAATAACTTTGGTGAAGAATGACATAAAGCATTCTTGATGTCGAATTACTCTTCGCTGTTTAATACTGTGTACCTTGCAAGGCAAATGAATACCTCGGTTTTCAAGGTGATAATCTAATAACCATATCACCATCGTATACAGAGGGACACTAAATAAAGAGTTGATAATCGTCTGCCTGACTTGCCCTAAACCCCAGCTATTTTTTTTATCTCGAAATTTTGTTTAATTTACATATTGAAACTGTACAACTTGATGATTTACCCTAGTTTAAAATTCCCGGCATTCGTAAAAATCAACCATGGTGTTTTAGCGCTGGCTCCGTGTTTATTGCGGTCGAGTGGAGGATTAGCAGTTAGTTGACGAAGAAATTGATCGTAAACTTCACTGTCCCCTGCTGTTTTGAAGGCACAATCTGGATTATTAAGGGGATAAAACACCTATCATACAGCAGGTTAGCTCTAAGCATATGATATTTTGGGGAGGGTATCTGTTCCAGCCACCATAAGAAGATACTAGGTAAGGTGCTAAATAACGTTTCCTGATTATCACTTAAATTCAGCTCCCATAGGCGTATACTTACAATAAGTCTGTGTGGAGGTAAATGAAAATGGCTAAAAATCAGATTCAATTCCAAAAAGGCATTTCTATTCATGAGTTTATTTCATTATATGGTCATGAAGAACAATGCCAG
>NZ_JAXBVE010000075.1:0-6618 GCF_035181445.1 Photorhabdus africana | reverse complement strand
TAACATTGTTCTCGGCATGATGGTGAGGTCTGGTTGTTTTTTGGCGAAAGTAATTATATCAAATCATCATGCTGTCTAATAATCCCCCGAAAAACATCAACAACCCCTAGTTACTCATGATGAAACTTTAATGAATGAGGTATGCGATACTATTTGGCATATCCGAGATGGGCGTATTGAAGTATTTTCTGGCCGATATATGGACTATATTGCAGAGCAAGATCTCCAGAGGAAAATGTTGGAAAAACAATTGACAACTATTAAGCGCGCCAGAAAAGACACCCATAAGGCATTAATGAAGGAGAATGAGCGTGCAAGCCATGCGCGTCAACGTGGTATCAAAAGTATCCAAAACCGAAAATGGGCCACAGTAAAGTCTCCAACTAAACTTAGTAGAGGTAGCTCAACAGCCGGACGCAAACAAGCTGAAATTACGGAACACCGTAAAGAATTATTGGAGCAATTGTCTCAGCTGAATCCTGTCAAAGTTGTCACGCCACGTTTTCATTTACCAGCAGTTGTAAGATCAAAGCAAACTGTTTTGCAGGTTACGAATGGCGCAGTAGGATATGAAAAATTACTGTTTGAAAATATTAATTTTAGTCTTGCACAAGGCGAACGTTTAGCGCTGAAAGGCTGCAATGGTAGTGGTAAATCTACATTAGCACGTGCGATTCTTGGAGATCCGGAAATTATACGTAGTGGTGATTGGCTGATACCTCAACCCCGAGACATTGGCTATTTGGATCAACACTATGCTAATCTCAATCCTAACCATACGGTGCTGCAAGCGTTGATGAATGTTGTCCCAGATTGGAGTCAGCCAGAATTACGCAACCACCTCAGCAATTTCCTATTTCGGCAAAACGAGCTTGTTCAATCCCAAGTTTCTGTGCTTTCAGGAGGGGAGAAAGCACGTTTGTCACTGGCTTGCATTGCTGCCAAAGCTCCGCCGTTGTTGATTCTTGATGAACTGACTAACAACCTTGACATAACCATACGACAGCATGTAATAGATATTCTTCAAGCTTATCCTGGCACTTTAATCCTCATTTCCCATGACATAGAATTTTTAAAAAAAGTTAGAATTACAAAAAGTTATGTCATTGATGCGGTATACCAGTAAATGCACAGAGAAAAACCCTCTCTATATCTTCTATTCCCGATGTTGTGTTTCAACCTGGACACAATCAGATATAAATTTGCTGTGAAGATATGCATTTAGAGAGTGAGTGTGAATCGTTCCTGTTTTTCTTAGGTCATAACACTCTTGGACTGACTAAATAAAAATGATGTAGTGGTGTATCAATTATTCCTGAAGCCCGATAGATTCCTAAGGAAACTCTGAAAAATGTCTAATACTCCAATAAAATCAAAATATAATATCCCAGTTCAACGATATTAGATCTGATTCACAGATAGAATTATTAAAAAAATAATAAACTAAAATAAATGGAAGAATCAGACTAACGACAAAGTGCTATACTTCTAGTCGACGCTTTAGTTCTAATATAAGACTCGCATATTAAGAAAGCACTTCTCACTACAATATCAGCTCGAAATAGGTCAATCTCGACGAATTGATGCCAAAAGATCAGCTAGGTTTGTAAAATTGACTTCTCCATTCATTTTGGTTCATTCGTGATTCTGATTAAGACAAGGTTACTGAGCTATTTATTTGATATCGAAATTAAGTATATCTAGTACAGGAAATGCAAGTCAATGAAGCTTACTGCTGATTCTTACGTCTGAGCTGACAGAAAAAGTACTTGATGCTTCTACCCTTGTAGCGCTTTATCGTTTCAATGACAGTGAGGTCTTTCCCGCAGGTTTTTGATAATATTGCTGAGCAAAGGTCCAGTGGGGGTGTAAGCCCTCAATACTGACAGTACCCATTTCAAAGACAGTAACATCCCACATAAGGTTTATGGATGTTCCCCGGATAATATAAAACCCGGCACTCATGTTGACCTTCTTAATACAGCAATTGATGATTAATGAAAACCGGGAAATGGTCGGAAAAAACTTAACGCTGCTAAAAACGCAAAAATATAAAGACACAAAAGTCAGCACGACTGACCCGGAAAGTGGTTTTATGCACTGGGATAACAAACTCAAAGGATGTTTCTACCTTGATCCTCAGACAATGGATAACAACCAATACGGTATTATCGTAGGTATCTGTGCAACGTTAAGGCATATGTATAATGCTTACCCTTTATTTAGAACAGCTATTTTATTTAGCCTTAACGCAAATAGTGTAATTCAGTAATGCCCGTTCCACCATTTTTTCCATTTTAAAAATAAATTCCCATATTGCAGTACACTTCAGCTACACTGAAATCTATCTCGATTCAGCCAGAAATGTAGCTATTCCCTTTGCTTAAAAGATTGTTGGATAAATCGTCGTTGGGGGTATGGATCTTCACTGTGTCATTAAATACAAAAAATATCCAATATAATCAATATATTAAAATCACCTTCTACTTTATGAGAGGAGAATGTCAAACCAAAGTACTTCTACAAGCTATTATTAAAATTTAACGGTTGCAATATCCGCAACCAACTGATACTACAATTTTTATGTACTAACTACAGCGGAACCACAAAAAAGAATACAACTGGAGAAACTATGAGAATAGGAATTGATGATATAAGTCTTTATGTTCCTGGATTCTTCCTTCCCCTTGCAACGCTGGCAAAGGTCCACAATATTGACCCCAACAAATACTTACTTGGCATTGGTCAAGAAAAAATGGCAGTACCGTCCCCTGACGAAGATATAGTTAGTATGGCTGCAAATGCTGCAGAACCACTTCTTACACCATTGGTAATAGAGTCGATATCAACTATTATCATTGCAACCGAAAGCGGTGTTGACCAGTCAAAGTCAGCAGGTCTTTTTATCCACGGCATACTTAACCTACGAGGCAACTGCCGAGTTATAGAACTCAAACAAGCCTGCTATGGGGCTACTGCGGGACTACAAATGGCCTGTGCTCTAGTCAACCAGCGCCCCAATGAACGAATATTAGTAATTGCTAGTGATATATCTTGTTACCAACCTAACACAGATGCTGAATGTACCCAAGGAGCGGGCGCTATTGCCATGATTGTCAGTCACTCACCCCGCATCCTCGATATTCATCCATATCAGGGACGTTACAGTTTCGATGTGATGGACTTCTGGCGTCCAAACCAACATAAGATGGCTTTTGTTAATGGAAAATTATCCATCGAAATGTATTTAGAATCTCTAAAACAAACTTGGCAAAATTACCGCCTAGATGGTGGGCTACCTCTATCATCTTTACGTCATCTATGCTTCCACCTACCATTCACTAAAATGGCACAAAAAGCTTTCTCAATCTTCGAAGCCATTGAACCGAAAGCTGCGAAGGATATTGGTCCACAAAGCTACACAACCAGTCAAATCTATGGACGTGACATTGGGAACTGCTATACAGCCTCTCTTTACATAGCACTACTCTCACTTCTGGAGAATAGTACTGAAGACCTCTCCGAACAAAATATTGGTTTGTTCAGTTATGGTTCAGGTAGCGTCGGTGAATTTTTTTCCGCCAGTGTAGTCAAAGGCTACAGTACACACCTACGAAAAACTGAACACCACCGCTTACTACAGAATCGTCATGAACTAAATCATGAACAATATTTCGAGTGGTTTTATCAGGATATAGATCCTCAAATTAGTTCCTATGAATTGCCACAATTAACTTGCGGACGATATCGCTTCAGCGGTTCTAAAAACCACTGCCGACAATATGCAAACTCCCAGCAATCACAGAAGGAAAATTAAACTATGCAAAGAATACGATTAGAGTGGATGACTAATCAGATAGCATGCCTAACATTAAATAAACCTGAACGAGGCAATGCACTTAACGAAACGTTGATGAAAGAATTCAGTGATTACCTACAGCAATTAGCCAGCAATCCAAATTTACGGGCACTTCTCATCCAAAGCACAGGTAAACATTTCTGTACAGGAGCAGACATTCATTGGCTGAAACGAAGCCTGAACTTCAGCACAGAGGAAAACATTCTCGACGCTAGACTTTTGGAAAGACTACTACAACAACTCAACGAGTTCCCCGTACCAGTCTTGATGATTGCCAAAGGTGCGGTATTTGGGGGGGCTCTGGGACTACTCAGCTGTGCTGACTATGTTCTGGCCTTGAAAGACACTCGCTTTTCTTTTAGCGAAGCACTTCTGGGACTAGTACCTGCCATAATAAGCCCATATGTGGCAAGAGCCATCGGTTTGCGCCAAGCCCGTCGCTATATGCTCACGGCAGAAGTCTTCGATGTTCAACAAGCCATAGAATTGGGTCTAGTGCACCAGCAAGCTTCTGAGTCCAATTTGGACGAACTCCGAGACAACTGGATAAAATTGATACAAAAAACCGCTCCACATGCATCGCGAAAGATCAAGTCCATGCTCACTCGATTGAGCACACAGGATGGTTTGTATAACGAACAACAAACCAATATTCAGCTCATGTCTGAAACTCGTACTTCTTCCGAAGGTCAAATGGGATTACGAGCTTTCCTTGAGAAACGTCCTCCCCCCTGGAGCTAGAAAGTATGAGTTGCATTTTTCTACATTAAATTATGTAGGAGTGCAACTCTTCTCCTCACTTTTAAAAAAGGCTAATACTACAGCCGTAGTTATTCCATTGAGTGGAGACTTTTCCCCTGAGATAATAATGACATTATTGATATTGAGTATAGTACTGGTGTCGTCATTACCAGTATGACCAATGCAGAATCTGTTCAATTGCATCACCAGCTTTTCTCATCAGCCTGCACAATTCAGCTAAACCTAACGCTACTAGGTCCAGCAGCATTTTTTGATAACCGGTCAAAATCCCGTTCCAGTGTATCCTGTGCCTGCATGACAACGGCCAATGAAACAATGGTACCTGAGGATAATACATCCACCAGTGCATTAATATGTTCACCCCGTGCCATTTCACCGGTCAATGTTCCCGGTGCCAGTGGACGATTCAGCCGTTCAACCGGCACCGCCCGGTGGGTGTGTCAAACCACCAGACACCGTTTTCCACATTAGAACGCGGCGGGGTAAACCACAAGGTTTCAGTGAAGTCATTATCCGGACGCAATTCACCTGTCTGCCATACAGCGTAACGGGCTTACCGATATAGCGTCGCTTTATTAATCCAATCAGGTTCGGGATTGAATAACCGCAGTAACCAGTGATGAACCTGCTCACCATAGAGGTTTCTGCTTAGCTTAACTGCATCTCTACCTCCGATTTACCGATTTCGTGGCTCAATACCTAGCCTGTGAGTGCCTTCGCTAACATTTCACGACAGAAGTTACCCACAGTCGCGCATAGCTAAAGGACCCTGTAAGTGGCTAGTTCTCATCCGGAAGGGACTTTCACCTGTTATGGTAGACAGAAAAATATCTGTTGTGACAACCTGAAAAACTAAAGATAAGGCATTACGGCAATCAGATGTGTTAAAGCGTAATGGTATGACAGAACGTTGCGAAGTATCTGATCAAACTCAAGCGAATAGAGAACAAAAAATGTTCAATGAGCTTGGGGTCAAAAACATAGAGGTAAAATTTATCAAAGAATAGTAATATTAGGCTTGTAAAGATCATTACTGATCTTGCCATACTTTTAGAGTTTACAAGTGAAGAACTGTTTAATCTGGATTCAGTAATAGAAATAATGGAACAAATGGCAGCTGAACTTCAGCTACTTAACGATGATAAGAAGCAAGAGGTAATTGGATTCTTCCAAAATGTATCAAATAATTATACTAGTGAAGCGTATGAGTGTGTCAAAAGATTACCAGAATCTCTTAGCTTAATTTAGTAGAAGGCAGGCCAGCAGTCTGACCACCGTTTATTACTCCCGTACTTTGTTACACTGGCTGCAGGCGGTTCTCAATCGCAAGCTCCATATTCGTTACCTTTGCTCTATGCAGCCCCCAAGTGAACTGTTCCCCAATTTCTGGACAGTTTCCTCCGGAAGCTGGTATATAGCCCAAGCTTGGTATCACTCATATTTTTAGCACGTGGCCTCTCGGACTAAAAAAGCGCTCCAAGACGTTGTTGACTGAGTATCAAGCCGCACTGGAAAAATTGTTTATAACTGACTGAGTATATGGGGGTAGCGGGGGAATTTGAATATTAATCATTATCAATAAGTCAGAGTCATTACCAAAGAAAGCGCTACCGACCTTGATTAAGATATATAAATAAAGGTTCAAAGGTAGCGCTTAAATTATATTTGAAATTTTCTCATATAAACTCTTAAAAGGGTTTTAACCAACCCTGGATTATTAATAACATCAGCATCTTTTTCCTCATTGTACGCGACAAGAGGACGACAAATTTCTTGATTTATATCACACTCCAATGTAATAAGACCCGATAAGGGTTATAAACATTCTTTAGCTACTTTTTCAAGGATCACCTCATATAAAGAAGTTGCCAGAACTGATATATACCCAGGGCAAGATCGTGAATATTTTGTTAAAAAAATCAGATTTGACCGACAGTAATAGTTATGATCTCATACTCTCTTTTTGAGAGCAAAAACCCTGTGCTTTGATATTTTTA
>NZ_JAXBVE010000074.1:0-7196 GCF_035181445.1 Photorhabdus africana | reverse complement strand
AGGCAGCGTGACTGCGGGCCGGGATATGCGAATATTTGGCGATACCGTGCGTAATAGCGGTAATAAAGCCTTGCTGCAAGCCAACAATAATATGTGGATACAGAAAAATGCTCAGGGGAATAAAGGTCATCTGATTGAGAATAAATCTGCGACGATAAAGACGGTAAAGGGGGATTTGGTTGTCAGGACCCAAAAACTTAATAATACACGTGATGTTTTTGTTGTTAAAAACAAGGAGTTAATACCAGATTCAACAGATAAAAACCTGATTATTAATGAAACGAAAACCTGTGATTTTGGAGACCCGGTTATTCATGAAGCTGCATTAATCACTCCACTTCCTGATAAATGGTTTGGGCGTGTTGATTTTGGTAGAGATAATACGACAGATGGGGGAATTCATATAAATCACGCCAGAACTGAAACCATCATTTCTGACAGTAAGCAACCTGGAGTGATAGCATCTGGAAAGAGCATTTATATCAACAGTGATGAGTTATTGAATTTTGTCAGTAAGATGAGTTCCGGCAAAGATATTTTCTTAACAGGAATTAATTTTATTAATGAAAGCAAAATAACCGGCGTGCTAAATAATTATATTGTATATACTGAGAAGGAAACCGAAGGTAGTGTGTCTTCCCGTGGCGACGTATATATCAGGACAGACTTTGACAGATCAGGAAACGTTAAAACATGGGAGGATGAAAGCAATATTATTGAACCAGCCAGTGTTGTTGCTGCCGGTAACCTTGTCGCTGATTTTAAAGATAATATTAATATTCGCACACCACTCCCCTATGACATCAATGAAATTTCCCAAATCACTGTTTCAGGCAGCTATGATACGTTATCTGCTAAAAATATTGTCTTAAACTCAGGAAAAATTAACAACAATAATATTATTAAAGCTAATAACGACATCACTATTTTGGCAACTGACGCTGTTACATTAAACACCGGGGAAGTTATTTCTGGTGGTGATGTATCCATGATCGCCGCTAATAATATTGATGTATTGCAGAGTAAAATCAAGGGAAAAAACATTACTGTTATTAGCCGTAATGCTGATTTGAAATTTCAAAGCAATGAGACTGTCGGATATTTCAACCATGATGGTAATAGAATAATCAGCCGCATTGAGGCAACAGGTGATTTATTGCTAAACGCAGGTAAGAATATTATTTTTCGGGATATATTTTTAACTAAAAGTGATAATATTACTTTAACGGCAAATAATGATATTACCATTGATAATAACAATGCGGTGCTATTATCACATAAACGAATTGGCAGTATTATCTCTTTCATTAAAGAGCAAGAACTTTTTAATAACATGTTATCTAAAGTGGGTAAGCTGGATGCAAAAAGTTCTATTGTGATTAATGCCGGTGGAAATTTATCGGCTAAGAGTATTCGTTTCTCCGCAGAAAAAGACATCTATTTAACTTCTGCAAAAAGTATTGATCTGGCTCCCCGTGAATTATCTCCTTCACTGAGTAAATTATTCCCTTCATCACGTTCAGGAGAATTAAGCAGCCAATTAACCGCAGGAAATAATATCAGTGTCATCAGCGGTACAGATATTAACGGAAAGGCGGTTCAGATACAGGCAAACGGTAACGTATTATTGTCCTCTGGAAGGAATATCACACTCCTGCCCCTGCTTTACTCTGCTATTGCTTACAATGACGATGACAGACCTGAGCATTATGATGAACATAAAGATGACAGAAATTATGGCACACAAATCCGTGGTACTAAAAAGCTGACAATGGCTGCCAATGGAGCCATTACCACTGTGGGTTCAAAGTTACTTTCTGATGGTGATATAACGATTACCTCTGGTGGTGATATACGTTTCGAATCGGCTCGGAATCACTTCTACAAAGATCGCGCTGATTATTTCAAAGATAACAGCATCACAGAAACCTATACTCAACAAAGTACTGAATTAACCAGTGGTGGTGTGCTAACCGTGCTTTCAAACGGCAGTATTCTTTTTCAGGCCACTAAACTGGCGGCCAAAGGGGCAATGGATATCGCGGCGAAAGGTGGCTATCTGTACGCTCAGGCGATGGAAGAATCTAACCATTATGAGAACACAGAGACAAGTCGTAATTGGTATGGCAGGAAGAAAACCACTAAACGTACCCGTCATGATGTCACTAATAAAGTCACTGAATTTACCGCGGGTGGTGATATTAATCTGTTAAGTCGGGATGACAGCACTTACGAAGCCAGTCAAATTGCCACTAATAAAAACGCCAAATTGACCAGCACTCACGGTAAAGTCAATTTTAAAGCGGTAAAAAATACCGCTTTTGAACAGACTATTACCTATTCCAAAGGCTTTTATATTAAGCAAAGGGATAAAGGTTATACCGAAGATAAGTGGGTTCTTCCCTCTATTCATATTGGCGGAAAACTGACCGTAGAAGCGGCTAAAGGTGTCAGCGCGGATATCAAAGCGAAAAATGGTCAGTCATTACAAGATGTCCTGACTGTATTGGGGAATACACCGGAGACCGCCTGGCTGAAAGGACTCAACGAAAATAAAGATACCCAGTGGAATGTGGTCAAGGATGCTTATGACAGTTGGGATCACAAGAGCCAGCATTTAAACCCGGTGGTTTCTGCGGTGATTGCGATTGCGGCGGCAGCAGCAACCGCGGGCAGTTCTCTGGCGGCATCTGTCGCATCTTATGCGGGTAATAGCGTTGCGGGTGGGGCATTAACCGCAGGAATGTCATCACTGACGGCACAGGCGGCGGTTGCTATTGTGGATAATCAGGGTGATCTATCCAAAGCACTAAAAGTGTTGGGTAGCAGCGATACCGTTAAATCAACAATTACCTCAATGGCGATGGGTGGCGCACTGGCGGGTTTTGATAACCTCATGGGATGGGATAAAGCCGCCAATGGCGCTCAAATTGACCCGGCAAAAGCGACATTACCTAAACTGAGCAATGGCGACTGGAGCAAAGTGGCTCAACGGATCGCCGGTCAATCCATTATCAGTTCCAGCCTGGGTACAGCCATCAATGGCGGTAGTTTTAAGGATAATTTTACCACCGCATTACTTGCCAATATTGGCAGCCAGATTAACGCCGAAGGTGCCGGGTTGATTGGGGCTAACGGTCAGGTATTAGATTTACCCGGAAAAGCTATCAGCCATGCGGCGGTTTCTGCCCTTGCTGCGGAAATTGGCGGCGGTGATGCCAAAGGGGCGGCGGCTGGGGCATTAGCGGCAGAACTGGCCGCGATAACATTGGATAAGACATTCAATGATCCAATGAAAATTCAGGTGGGTGGCAAAATCATCGGCAGCGTCGCAGGGGCCATTGCGACCAACAGCGCCAAAGGGGCTAACAGTGGGGCTAATGCCGGGGAAATTGTTATTCTCTTTAACCACCTGAACTCCATGAATGCCTACAATCTGGTCAGAGAACTCCAGGAAGCCAATAAGCAAGGAACGCCTACCGAAGCAATCTGGAACAAATACAACAAACTGAGCGCTGCACAACGGGCAGAAATGTTGTCTCACTGTGCCGGGAACGGTGGGTTATGCACACTGACCTATCAGGCTGAAATGGAAGGTGGGATAAAAACAGCGGATGCCATCAGTGGTCTGAGATGGATGTTTGGCTTATCGGCTGAAGATACTCATCGTCTCAGCCAGTTTGTGACGACAGAAAACCAGAACGATTTAGGGCTGTTGTATAACTCGTTGCCCGCTTGGGAAAAAGGTGCACTGATAGCCAAAGAGGCGGTAGAATCTGCCGGTATTGGTGGTGCTATCGGCAGTAAAGCTTCGGTTGCTTCGATTGTTGGGAAGAATAAACAGCCTTATCAACCTAATAAGGGTGCAGTTGGTAATATGGGAGAGTTTTTTAAACAACCGGGGTTTGGAGGACAGATCAAAAACAGCACACTTAAAACCAGTAAGCGGTATCAGGGGCAAAGTATTTATCAAGCTCAGGGTAAACTGGGTGATATAATCAAGAAAGGCGATCAACTGTATTTGGACGGTTCGCATAAAAACCATCTTGAGCTTTTTGATAGTAAAAATAATTTTAAAGCAGCCCTTAATTTAGATGGTTCAGTAAATGTGGATAAAACTAAAGCTGGTCAAGGGAGGAAACTTAAAATTGACTGAAATAAACAAGTTAAATGACATAAAAACGATTTTAGTCGAGCTAGCAGCAACCTGCAATATCTCAAAAAATGAGCTTGATAATAATGGCAGCCTTGATTATTCGTTAAATCTGGATGATGAACTGCAAGATGAGCTCAAAAAATTGATATCCATGTTTGCGGTATTGAAAAAAGCCCTTGACCAAAATGATATGGTTGCAGTTCAGACAGCATTAGTGATGGCTAGGATATATGCAATGAATTTACGTAATTTTTTTGACGGAATCTTTGAAGATATAGAAATGATAGGTTGGACAGATCGATATAATTGGCCGAAAATCCCCGAAGACTACAAAATCCCAGACCATTATAATTATCCTGAAAAAAAGTAATAACAACCACCCCAGCTAAAAAGCTGGGGTTCAACTTATTAATAAAGTGCTGACTTTTAGTCGGTACTTTGTTCCAATAAGAGTTTGCCTCTATGTTAGAACCATCCAAATTTTTCCCCCAAAGAGACTCTCTTAAGTAACTGATGATAGTGTTATCGGCGGTAAAGCTTCGATTGTCGGGAAGAATAAACAATCTTATCAGCCTAATAAGGGTGCAGTTAGTAATATGGGTGAGTTTTTTAAACAACCGGGTTTTGGGAACCAGATTAAAGGAAATACTCAAAAAACTAGTAAAATGTATGATGGGCAGAGTGTTTATTCTACAAAAAATGACATTGATAAATATATCAAAAAAGGCGATCAAATTTATTTAGATGGTGATCATAAGAATCATCTTGAAATTTTTAATAAAAGAGGGAATTTTAGAGTTGTGCTTAACTTGGATGGTTCCATTAATGATGCTAAAACTAAAGCTGCGTAGGGGAGAAAATTAAAATGATGAAAACTCTAAACAAACTTAGCTATTGTATTAATTCACTCTCACTTAGGAAAAATATCCAAGCTGAGTTAAATCTGAATTTAGATATTACCGAAAAATACAAGGAATATATTTATGATTTTAAACAGGCCGTGATGTTACTTAACAGAACTATTGAAGAGAATGATCAAATAGCTATTCAATGTGCTCTGACAATAGTTCGGATTACATCATTGAATCTGTCTAATCTATATTCAGATATTATCGACGATGTTGTATCAATACACAGTCAGAACTTATGGCCTGAGATTCCAGAAGATTACAAAATACCTGATCATTACAATTATCTATCCGAAAAATAAATCATAACCCCAGCCACTGCTGGGGTCTGAAATATCCTAGCATTCAATGCCAGGATATTTTCTTAACACTTAAACAATCATATCACTCACGGCCATCCTAGAAAAAAGGTGCATTAATAGCCAAATTGACTTATCCACTCATTCTTTCAATAGTAAAATTAATTAATATAATTTTTAATAATATAAAAGTGGCCATGAATTATAAAATTTCAGGCCACGTTTCATCAAGCTTTTATTTAACTTGCCATTCATGTCAGGCACTAATATTAAATTAATGACCTACACATCAATCCGGGCAAAGCCTATATCCTATTACTCTTGAATTGGAGAGGGATTTGCAATACTTTTCAGTGAATCAGGAATAATTTTACTGAGATACATATCACTAATTTTTGGCAAATTTTTAACATAGAGATCATATGGCATCCAGAATGATTTCCCCTCAAATCGATTATTCTGGAATATATCATTCTGCACGTCTGCTGGAATATTTTCCCATTCAGCAGCATCAGGCGAATATGGACCTTTATATTTAACGACATTCCACGGATTATGCAGTCGTACTAACTTAATATCATTCCATTGCTGAGCATCCAATATTAAATAAGCATGACCTGATACCAAATCCGTTGATGAACCGGTTCCTTGATAAGTCACATGATGTTTTATTTTGAAGATATCGATAAATTTCTCATCCCAAATACGATCCTGATTACCCTGATTAATACTGGTATTTGCTGTCGATTCTATACCAAAATAGATTTCATTACCGCCGCCTAAATTCTCATAGCTTCCATGCAATTTCGCAAATGCTTTTTCAATCAGGTAATACCAAAACTCATTTTTATCTTCCATAGCAGAAAAACTCACTCGTGGCAGATCATCGTCAATCAATAAATAACCAACCGTCGATTGATTGATGATTCTGATCGAATAAATGCCCGTTGGGTTATAAACCGGTGGATAGATAGCAGAAAATAACAAATTATGCCCTTCAGGATGGGATGCAATTGCCCCAATGGTGCTAACAAAGCCGCAATTACCAAGATAAAGCTGGCCCATATCGATCATCTCTATCCCTTTAATAAACATACCCGGAGATTCAATAAAATCTTTAATACGGCTATGGTTGTTAACTCCCCCACTCTGCCATTGCTTAGGAGGATATGAATCATCGACTAAATAGGCACTCTTCTCTGATAATGCTTTAATTAAAGCCAAGACAGGATCTTTTGCATATAAAGTAACGCCTTTAAAGTTAAAAGGTTCACAGGCAGCCAGAATATCATTTAATTCACTTAATTTTACCGCTTTATCAGGATCTCCGTTCAATGCTTCTTGCACTATTTTTCAGCATATGCGTCACGTCCACATGCGATTAAATCCCTATCTGGTGATTTCGGCTATGTATGAACATTAGCGACATCAACTGGTTTATCGGAGAAATTAACAACTGACATTTTCAATATCCCTTGATTTTATAATGAATGGATAACCTTACGCTGTAATTTATATTAAATAGCCAGCCCAAAGGTTTTATACCTAATAATATGATTAAATAATCAGCGAATAAACTTACCTTAGGTGAGGTAAATATTTCCTTATCACGTTATTAAAATCAACTTAATTATTAAATAGATGATGGCCTTATTTTATTGAGTTAGTATTAATAATTCGAAATAACAATAACCATTTCGATTCAATTAAAAAATCAAAAATATACCTGATTATCACTTAAATTCAGCTCCCATAGGCGTATACTTAAAATAAGTCTGTGTGGAGGTAAATGAAAATGGCTAAAAATCAGATTCAATTCCAAAAAGGCATTTC
>NZ_JAXBVE010000073.1:0-7409 GCF_035181445.1 Photorhabdus africana | reverse complement strand
GAGATGGCGAGCACGGGAATGAGCAAGGAGCCGGCGACTGCGAACCGGGCGCAGCCAGTGCAGCGGGGTTGGGGCGGGGGGAAGTCAATGAGCGGAGGCCGCAGGCCGACCGGCCTTCAGGGTTGTTGGCCGGACGTTGGCACGGCAGCTAAAGAAGAACACGGGTTTTTGCCGAGGACTGGCTCAGCGGCTGACAGCAGAAGGCGTCAGCCTTGTGCGCCACACCCTTCGATGCTAACCCGCGGGGGCGCAAGACATAATGCCAATTATACGCATTAAGCCGCTCATCAATGCTCAGGCGGTTGCCCTGGCTCACCGGCGCAGTGCGTATAATTCCCCCGCATTATGTTGAATAGGCGTTGGGCGGCCTGGACCGGCTCAACGGGGACACCGGGGCTTGCGCCGCCTGACGACTATTTACCCCCGCGTGCACCGATGCCGACGGGCAGTCCGGCCACGGTCTGCCCCCACACCGAACCCGCCCAACTCAACGGGGGCGTGCGGACGCTCAGCGGCTATCGGGGGTTGAGGCCGGCTCTGAGCTGTCCGGCGGCGTGTCCGTGTCGGCGTTATCGTCAGCGTACAGGTCGGCCAGTAAACCCACCTCATCGGCGTCGCGGACTTTTTCGGCGGCCATTTGCTCCGCCGGATGCGTACTGGCGTGCACCGCCTGCAAGGCCCGGATAGAGACCTGCGTATACACCTGGGTGGATTCCACGCTGGCATGGCCTAACATGGCCTGTATCCAGCGCAGGTCCGCCCCGTTCTCCAGCATCTGCGTCGCCATCGCATGCCGGAACAGGTGGCAGGCACCTTTTTTCTCAATGCCGGCGGCCCGGATATAACCGCTCACGGCATGGGTGATACCGTTCGGCTGCAATCCGTCGAGACCGTCCATTGCCACGAACAGCGACTGGATGTCCGGGGTGACCAGCAGTTGCGGGCGAACCTGCTGCTGATAGAACTGGAGCCAGTTTAAGGCCCGTTCGCCGAGGGGCAATACCCGGTCTTTATTCCCCTTGCCCTGCCGGATGGTCACGGTTTTGCGTGACCCGTCAATGCTGTAGATATCGAGCCGGGCCGCTTCACTGCGTCGTATCCCTGTTGACCAGAGCAGCTCCATCAGGGCCCGGTCTCGGGCACCCTGCAACGTATTCGGGTCAGGCAGCGACAGGATATGCTCGATTTCATCAATGCTCAGGATATACCGCGGCAGGCGTTTTTCTTCCCGCGGCAACTCAATGTCCGCTGCCGGGTTCGCCAGTATCAGGTTCTGTTTCGTCAGCCATTTGAACCACACCTGTAACGGCTGCAACTGCGTGCGCTGGGTGCGGATGCTCAGCGGCTCTCCGTTGGTCTTGCGGTACTGGTACAGGTAGCGCTGGTAACGTTCCAGTATCGGCCGCGTGATATCCGCGGCAGAGTACAGGCCCCGGTCCGTGGCCCACAGGATAAAGTGATAGGTGTGATGGGTCTGCACTTTCAGCGTGGTTTCCGACCAGTTCCGTTCCTGCCGCCATGCCACGAAGCGCAGCAGCAGCGCATACAGGCTTTTCGGGTCATGTGCCGGCCCTACAGGCTGACGATAAACGTCATCAACGGTCAGGAGACTTCCTTTGCGCGGTTTACGGTTTGCCATGATTGACCTCCGGTTGAGATTGAGGGGCGGGCGCAGACAAGGGGCGCGTTTTCTTTTTTCCTTTTATCACGGTGTCTTCCGTTACCCCGACTTGCGGTACGCTGAACCCGTGTTCTGCCTGCCCGGATAGGGATTTTTTCACCCCAGACTTAGCCCGGACCTGGACCAGACTTGAGACAGGCTTGCGTTCATTTAAGTCAGACTTGCTTTCATGACCTGTCGGGACGGCTGCCGGCGGTTTATTCCTGTCGGGTACAGGCAATGCGTCTCCGTGATTATTTTCCCTGATAACTGCGTTTTCATCTGCCCGGACTTGTGCACCCGCTGGCTCCTGTACTGTCCGGGCTGACGCGGGTTTTTCTTCCCCAGACTCAGGCCAGACTTGCCCCGGACTTGGGGAAGACTTACGACCTTCCGGGTCAGACTTGCGTTCACTGCCGGCGGTTTCTGAGTCCGCTTCTCCGACATCCAGCAGGCCGCACAGGTGGGCTGCGCCGTTGTCTTCTCCGTCCCACAGCAGTTCATAATGCAGCAGGTGCCCCCGGCTGCCGCCATGCAACAGCAGGTATTCCATTTCCGTCAGTCGTTGACAGTGGTTTTTGAGCTGGCTGTCGCTCCAGTGGGTAAAGGCGCGGATATCCCGCCGGGTAAAGCGGACTTCATTCGGCTGACAGTGCTGGATTTGCGCCTGTTCGTTCACCATTGCCTGTATCAGCAGCAACAGCTTGCGCGTCTGCGGCGGCATTTCATCCAGCGTGCGCCCCAGCACCTCATGCGCCAGCCGGTTGGCGAGGGCAATATCGTCCTGGGTGACTTCGATATATTCGATGACCTGTCCGCGGTGGGTCGTTTTCTTCACTTCACGTTGATACTGGTACAGCAGGGCAATGGCCTGTATCAGCGTCAGGTATTTCATGTGGTCGCGCCGCATCCGGGTTTTGTCTGACAGGAACGTCAGTTGGTGGGCGTAAGGATTGACCACTTTCAGCGGCCTTAACAGGCGCTGGGCGTTCTGGTGTAACTGCGTCAGATAGCCTTTCTCCGAGTCAGCCAGTAACCCGGCCAGCGTCTGGCGGTGCCGCTGCATGGCGTGGATGGCCTGCGTCTGCTCGCGCGATTCGTTGACCGTCAGCACCAGACAGCGGTTCAGCAGCTCTTCATCCACATCAATGGCCGTCGTCGTTAACATCAGCATCACCGGTCCCTGTACCTTGTATTCCCGCGTCACCAGTTCGCCGCTCTGTTCGTTCTTGCCGGTGCTGGCGATTTTCAGCTCGCCGTCGGACTGCAACAGTTTCAGGGCATAAGCCGCCTGCCGCACGCCTTCTTCTTCGGCTATCGCCAGTATTTTGTGTTGCAGGCTGGTTTCGCCGAGGTAATACAGGCTCTGCCCGGTCATTGCCGAGTACTGGATACGCTCCTCTTCCGGCATCAGGTTCAGCACGGCATCCATCAGGCTGCTCTTGCCTGCCGCGCTGCTGCTCTGGATTAACACGGCCAGCGGTTTATCGAGTTTGCGCGAGACCGCCGCCAGATACCCGGTCAGCAGATTGGTGGATTCGCCGACCACCCCGCAGGCGGCCATGTCGTTGATAATCTGTTCTGTTAAGTTCGGCGATGTCAGCAACGCCAGCGCGGCGGCTTCGTCTTCCGCGCTGACCGTGACCGCCGTTGTCCCTGAGGCTTCGGCGTCGGCTTGCTGTTGCGCGTCCTGTTGCTGCTCCAGCATCAGCAAGACCCGCCCGGCTTCGCGTTTGATGACCGACAGCTCGCATTCCAGCTCTTGCGCCGCCGTGCTGATGTAGTTCTGCCGTGAACGGGCGTGATACATGTCCAGTGTATCGACATGGAACAACCCGCTGGTTTCATCCCGCACCTGCACATTGACTTTCATCACATCGGGCACCGGCGATTTTTTCATTCCCCGTACCCGCCAGACCCGGGGGCCGCTTTTCATCAGCAGTTCACCGCAGGCCGTGCGCTCACAGGGCACGGGGGCAACGGTCAGCGCCGGCGGGGCGGCTAAAGCAGCCGGTTTAGCCACCTCGGCATTGTGAGGCTTTTCCGTCACCGTCGGCGAGACGGGCCGCTCATGGCTGAACACCGCGCCCGGTGCCGTTCCCTGTCCCAGCCAGACCGCCTGTTGCAACGCCAGCCCCAGCGCATGTTCGGCGTTGCCGCTTTTCAGCGCATAGTCATTGGCATCCATGCCCGGCGGGAACTGCACCCGCCAGGCCTCGATACCGGCTTCCAGTAAATCAGCCGCCACATTAGCCGCGCCACGGTCTCCGGCCTCGTCCCGGTCAAAGGCAATCAGCACCCGTTTCACGCCGTGATACGGCAAGGCTGCGAGGTGCTCACGGTTAAACCCGTTCACCCCGAACGCGGCAATCACGTTACGGAACCCGGCACACCAGAACGTCATGGCATCGATCAGCGCTTCGCACAGGATAATTTCCGCAGCGGCTTTCATCGCTTCCTCATTCCAGACCCCGGCTAACGGTGACGGCAGATACAGATGCTTCGGGCTGTCTTTCAGCACTTTGTAATCCGGCTGGGTTCGGCGACCATACAGTTGCAGCACCCGCCCGCGGCTGGCCACACTGGCCGATTCGGCCCAGCCGATCACCGGCACCACGACGCAGCCCCGGAAGTGGTCCTGACGGGTGGTAGTACGCAACACGCCCAGCCCCGACAGCTTGTCGCGCAGGTGCTGGCCTTCCTGACTGCTCTTGGACGGTAATAAGCCCGCTGAACCGCCGATCCCGTGATGGCCCGCGTACCCCAGCTTAAAGTGACTGACCAGTTCAGGGTGATTCAGCCCGCGTCGTGCCAGCCAGGCTTTGGCTTCCGGTGACGCCAGTAAGTGCTGATGATAAAAATCAATCACCTGATGCAACAGCGCCTGCCCGTCATCGTCCAGGTCGGCCAGTTTCGGGCGCGGCAGAGGGGCCGCCTGTGATCCCGGCGGGGCGGCTAACGAAGAAGCGGCCACAACTGCATTGTCCATATCCGGCAACCCGGCCAGCTCCCGCAGTCGGCGGATAGCGATTTTCAGCGTCACCCCTTCCGTTTGTATCACCCAGTCCAGCACCGATCCCGCGGCACCACAGCCAAAGCAGTGATACAGGTTCTTAGCAGGCGATATTACCATTGAGGGCGTTTTCTCGTTATGGAAGGGGCAGCGCAGCACATAATCCTCACCGCGTTTTTTCATCGGACGGCCTTGCTTACGCACCAGCCCCAGCAACGAGACGGTTTGCTTTAAGCGGGCTAAATCGGTATCGGGAACATGGGTCATCAATGACCTCCTGTAAAAACCTGTCAATATGCTTTTATGGTTTCTTTATACATGCATATATGGTATGTTTCAAGCATCACGTTTAAACAAGGGGGTAAAATGCTGGCTCTGTTTCCCTGGCGAGTAATTTCTATGGACTTTGGTAAACGTCTGGTAACCCTGCGTAAAGACCGCAAGCTTACTCAGGCCGCACTGGCGGAGAAAGTCGGTTGTCACGTGACAATGATCCGGCGTTATGAAGCTGACGAAGTACAACCGACACTGGAGATTATCCGCAAGCTCTCCCGTGCACTTTCTGTCAGTGCAGATACGCTGGTTTTTGACGAGAATGAGCGCAACCCGGATGAAGAACTGCGTTTGCAGTTTGAGGCTATCAGCCAGTTCA
Source organism: Photorhabdus africana (assembly GCF_035181445.1). Classification (NCBI taxonomy): domain Bacteria; kingdom Pseudomonadati; phylum Pseudomonadota; class Gammaproteobacteria; order Enterobacterales; family Morganellaceae; genus Photorhabdus; species Photorhabdus africana. The sequence continues at coordinate 2,084 of NZ_JAXBVE010000073.1, read as the reverse complement.
CGCCGGAAGAGAAAGAAGTGGCAAGGGTGTTACTGGAGTCATTGATTTTAAAACACGATGCCAACCGTTTTGCCCGTAACAACAGCAGAGCGGGCACCGAGAAGTAAGACATAAAACACGTGCGGCGATCCCGTGTTGGAGCACGGAACCGCCGCTAACCGTAAGCAACTATTGGAGTAGTTACTATGGCTAACCGCGATTGTAATGCAGATTGGAAGATTTCAAAAGCCCGGCGCAGCTATAAGGTGGGGTATACCAGCACCCGCCACGAAGATCGCAACACCGGCATGACCCGTTATTACAGTCAGCATCCCAGCCTGCATCTTAAAGGCAACTGGCTGGAAGAAGCCGGGTTTACCACCGGACAGGCTGTGAACATCACCGTTGAACGGGGGCAGTTGATTATCCGGCTCATTGAGAACAGCTGACGACTCAAAAAAGATCCCAGTGCTTGGACTGGGATTTTTTTGCTAACTGATTTTTAATCTTTTATGTCCATTTTAATGCTTGCCCCATCGGGAATATTTCGTATTTGTAGAGCCAAATCAGCTCTGGCTCTCATTGATTCGCCTGTTCGAGCTAAGTAAAGATTTTCCAATTCATATTCTCCGCCTAAAACAAAGGGAATTTTAGGGACTAAACGATAGCCAGATTGAATAGGGCCGTAAATGTTTTGCCAATTATGAGCCAAAGAATATCCAGTTAAGACTTCATAATCTTCCAAGATAATCCCACTCCATTCATTTATACTCTTGGCTAATTTATCAAATAATCCCGTTTCAGGATCGAATGTATGAATACAATCATCTTTTAAACAAAACTGATTTCCAAAGATATCTTCTGCAAAGAAAAGAGCATCCTCAGCCATATCTTCGTACGAGTTAATCCATAACCTATTGTTGTTCCAATCAATTAAGCCGATCTCTTCACCTATCGTTTCATATGGAAAAACGCGTAATGCAGACTCAAAGCCATAAAATCCATTTTTTTTAGTCAATAAACAGCTCAATTCATCTACCAATGATTTTCCATAATTGGAAGCAATATATTTTTCTGATCTAACCGAAGAAATATCATGACTACAAATTGAGAGTAATTTGTCAGTTAAAGGCCACATTTTTCTATTTCTCCGTTTCTATTTTGCCTGATTTGTCTGTCTTTATAATTACAGTCGCACCATTAGGTAATCCGCGACATTGTTGACCAATACATGATCCAGCTCCTCTATTATCAGAAGGGGTAATTGGTCGAACCGAAGCGCCTGAGCCACCTTCTTTAAACATAGCAGGAGGATATTCATCACGATCTGCACCTTTCACCGGAGGAGTATTTTTCAAGGATTCTCCTCTCCTCTGAGCAGCGCCCCCACGATCGATCGTCAACACATTAGGATGCCCTGCTTTCTGAGCATCTTCAATATGCTTCGCTGATTCTGGATATTTTGTTTTATCTACAACAATAACTTTATGCTCATTAGTATGTTGTTCAGAGCTACTGCCTTTGTTAACAGTCGAACCTTTTATTGACGGTACAGATGATGGTTTCGCCTGCATTTTATCACTGGCTTTTGCCCCAATAATTCCCGTCGCGGTCTCCAGCAACAACAGGTTACGCTGCTCTTCCTTCACATACTGCGCCGCATCCGCCTTGGATAACCCGGCGTTTTCCAGCTCTTTTTGGCGCAGCTCCGTGTTAAAGAACCCAGAAAGGGGTCCGCTGCCGCCATTTAACCAGCTGCTCTGCTCTGAACGCCCTATCTTGTCATTGGCACGGTATCCCGATACCGCCAGTTCTTTACCCAACTCATGGTTGATGAATGCCAGTTCTTCGCGGCTCAACTCACCACTCAACGCCATCTGTTTCAGGGTATTGATGGTTGCATCACTGGCCTGTCGATATTCCGTCCAGACTCCTTTACGGCAGCTGTCATCCTGACACGATGCCAGTTTACCGCGCATGTCCTCCACTGACGGCAAGCCTTTATCCAGAATGCGCTGACTCAGCTCCTTAGCCTTGCCGCACGCTTCCGGTGACATCGTGCGGCAATCACCCAGATTTCGCGAGGCCAGCGCATTATTCTCCAC
>NZ_JAXBVE010000072.1:0-7549 GCF_035181445.1 Photorhabdus africana | reverse complement strand
GCGGTATCAGGTTCCGTGTGTTGTAAACTGCCGCCCCACAGCAGGAGCGTGCGATGGCCCTCCAGCCAGTGTTGGCTGGTCAGCCCCGGCGCAATGGCTTCCACCTGCTCCACCTCGCCCATTACCAGCAAGATACGGACTTTATACCCCCAGAACAGGCCATAACGACGGTGCAGGCTATCGCCTAAGTCATTGAGTATCAGAGCGGACTGGCTGGGGAGAATTTTTGTCCCTTCGGTTTCAGGTCTGAGTTTTTGTTGCGTTTTATTCTGCCGGATATGCCACCAAGCAGCATTTCCGAATAAGCCGATTAATATGGCCGGGAAAATCGTGGCACAGACATGCCACGCAGGTTTAAGCAGGCCATTTTCCATCAGCAATGCTTGATTAAAATAAATCAGCAGGAAAAATGTCCCGGCAAGGCTAAGGGTAATAAAAACATATCCCCAATAGCCATAATGATGATCACCATTCACTTTCATTGGTGTAATTCCTTAGTCATTAAATAGAGGATGGCATTCCCCTCAGGTAACTGATTGATAACGATATGGTCGCTATTTGTCAGGCCAACTGCCTCAGTCAGCATGGCTGATGCCAAAAACACGGACAGCGGCCCTGGAGACCCAAACGTGTGATCAATTAAATGGATCGGATTTTCTGGGGAGAAATTGAGTGAATGCGCATAGCTGAGAATCGCCAGCTCAGTCAGCACATTATTAGGGACACCCGTTACCCAAAGGTGTCGCATATGCGTTTTATCAATACGGTTATACTCAAACAATATAGGCAGATCTTTTGTTATTTCCCCCGGTAACGAAGGTAAAAGCCGCCCCATACCGGCAAAGACATTGAGTTTTTTCTGGGTGGCAAATTCCGTCGATGAAAGTAACTGAGCAGACACAAATTCGCTGTATGCCTTTTTATCACTGCCAGGCGGCCAGCGTTGGCATGCAAGAACCATTATCAGCCCTTCGAAAGCCGCCTCTTTGTATAACTGATCGATCTCATCCCTGTTTTCTGCCTGAATGGGCAGCAGATCCCACTGTTGGTATACCAAAGATTGATAGGAAAGCCAGTCGTCGGAAGAAGCAGGGGCAACATAAATCCGGTGTAAAAAACCGCGATAATTCGGGCATTGTTTCTCAAGCTCACGATCAATTTCACCCAATAATTGCCGGTTATCTTTCGACGATAAAAACAGCGCTCGTCCTCTATGAGGAAAGGCAGGAATATCTTTCGAATCACCTAACAGCGATGCCATACCTTGCTGTTCAGGCGTCAGAATTATGTTGCCGACCACAGCCAGTTGTTTTCTGCTCCATTGCTGCCACTGGAAACGGGTTTCGGCACTGGCCTCTTCCCAAGCGTACGCTGCCGCACAATATTGCTCATAGCGGTTTAGCGCGGCGCCGAATAACATCAGCCATACCAGGAAAGACGGTAAGCTGCTATAAATCGCAGCGTGAATAAAATCGGTCGTGTCTTTTAGAAAAGCATAAACGAGTGTGCCAACAACCAATATTAACAGTAGAATGATAAACCATAATCGATAGCACAAAGGCGCTACTGCTTTGAGTTCAGGTATTTCAGGAATAGGCCAGCTCATAATAATGACCTCATAGTGTTATGAAGAATGGAACTTGAAACAGAGTAATAGCCATTGCGCATCACAATGGAATGAATACCCGAGTTAATTTCATTACCTAAACAAATAATATTAAATATCATGATATCCTCTCTATTATCATCATAATAACCCCGAAATAAACAGTTGATATCTGGAGATAATGTTTTATCTCCAGATATCCCGCCATTAACTTTCACCCTTGCATCCATGCAATTAAAATAAAAATAAGAAAACCACTCACCAATACTGCAATAGGAGTTAACAACAATGCAAATGTATATTTTTTCTGCTTGACGAATTTAATCACCAAATAAATGAAAAATACATCAAAAATCACAGTAATAGGCCAAGCATAATATAGGATAAAAATAAAACAAAATAATATTTTACCCCAAAACCCAAATTCAAACATACTATTTCGCTCATCAGTTAATTATTTTTAGAAGAATCCTGCTTCTCACCAAGACAAGAGAGTAGCCAAGATAGCCAACAAAGTAAGTAATATATTGTCGTTCAATTTTCACCGCCTGAACTATATTCACGACTGAACCTGAAGTACGTATTTATTTCCATCCGTTTACCCATATAAATTTGACCATATCATTATAAAAATAATAGAACCGCTCATTAACAACGCAACAAAAATCAAGAGTATGGCACGCGTGTATTTCTTTTTCTTAATGCATTTAATTACCCGATAAATAACCAACACATCAAGAACCATAATTACCGGCCAAATGTAATATAATAAGAAAACATAAGCGAATAATGCCGCATCCCAATAGTCAAGTCGAATCATATTGTTCCCCTCATTAGTGAATTATTTTTAGAATCTCCGACCTCTCACAAAGAGAAGAAGAGAAGCCACAATAGCTAATAAAACCAATAATCTCTTTTTTTATTCAATTTTCACTGTCTGAATGATGCTGATAACTGAATATAAAAACGCTTTAATTTTTCTTATATTACCCTGATTTTTTTACCCCTATATCCCTATAAGGGGATTAATTTAACGCGTATTTTTATCGCTCGCCGAAAGCACCCGGTCTTTTACGAAAGGTCTTCGTTACTGCATCCCAAAATACCACCAGTTCATTTTCACTATACGGTGTTGGCGATTCCCGGTCATTCTTCAACTCAATATTAACAAAAGGATTTTTATAATCGCCTAATGTTTCATTGGCAATTAAATTAAACATGTACCGGGTGATCTTCGTTTCAGGTTCCAACTGCATCCCTTCTGAACCTGACGCTAAAATTTCCTCCGTATGAGTACCGTTAATTTTACGCTTCCCTTTTCTTATTGTTTTGACACGCATGGCTAATAACATCCCTTCCATTCCACTAATACGGTCGAGCATATTATTTTTCTCTTTGATATCATTCAGTATTTCAATACTGAAATTAAAATGATCACTCTCATTTCCCTGATAAACAAAAGTTATATTTTCCATCTCATAACGACTACCGGTAATAAATCCATCAGGGATACAGGTTCCTGCCACTGTGGGGATTTCTGTATCCTTTCTGCCGCTGATTCTAGATAATAACTCTTTCATTTTCACCAGAGTTCTAACTGTGGTATTCAATTCATTTTCGCTAACTTGTGCTTTGATAAAGTCTTCCTTATCATCAGCATATTTAGTATCAGACAGATCCAACATTTCCATTACAATTTTAAATGCGACACCATTATTATACAAATGCGCTTCCAGTACTCTCCCAAAACCAGGTTCATCAATATTTTCATTTCTATCGAAAATCACACCTTTTAGATTTCCTTCAAGACGATAGATTTTTTTCAAAAAGGGCATATCTTTCGGATCGACAGTTTTAGCCGTCTTTAATTCCTGCTCCCTTAATTGTATCCGCTGTTCAAAGGCTGGAAAATATAAACGCTTGGTTTCTATTTTCGCTTTACCAATAAATATCGCATTATGGAAGATATTGCCAAATGCTGCGGGAATATCAATCAGATAACGGCCCACACAACGGGTTTGCATATTCGCTAACATTTCAGTCGTCACTTGCTTTTCCTTCTCAGTTAAAATAGGAAAATGATAAGGGGTAGGGAAATACCACCACAGAATATAGGTAACCAATAAAATAAATAAGGCATTTCTCTTATTCAATTTTCACCCCTTTAACCATCTTGACAACTGAAAATTATGCATTGGTATTCTTTATATTTTTCACACTATTTTTACCCCTATATCCCTATAAGGGGATTAATTTAACGCGTATTTTTATCGCTCGCCGAAAGCACCCGGTCTTTTACGAAAGGTCTTCGTTACTGCATCCCAAAATGCCACCAGTTCATTTTCACTATACGGTGTTGGCGATTCCCGGTCATTCTTCAACTCAATATTAACAAAAGGATTTTTATAATCGCCTAATGTTTCATTGGCAATTAAATTAAACATGTACCGGGTGATCTTCGTTTCAGGTTCCAACTGCATCCCTTCTGAACCTGACGCTAAAATTTCCTCCGTATGAGTACCGTTAATTTTACGCTTCCCTTTTCTTATTGTTTTGACACGCATAGCTAATAACATCCCTTCCATTCCACTAATACGGTCGAGCATATTATTTTTCTCTTTGATATCATTCAGTATTTCAATACTGAAATTAAAATGATCACTCTCATTTCCCTGATAAACAAAAGTTATATTTTCCATCTCATAACGACTACCGGTAATAAATCCATCAGGGATACAGGTTCCTGCCACTGTGGGGATTTCTGTATCCTTTCTGCCGCTGATTCTGGCAATCAGACTATTCATTTTATACAAAGTTTGATGTAACTTGTTATATTCTATTTCAGAAAACCCGTGTCTTATATAAAAATCTCTATCTTCTTTATATTTATCATCTGACAATTCAATAAACTCCATTGTTATGATAAAGGCGACACCATTATCATACAAATGGGCTTCTAATACACGAGCATAACCAGGAACAGATGTATTTTGGTTCCTGTCAAAAATCACACCTTTCAAATTCCCTTGAAGACGATAGACCTTTTTTAAAAATGGCATATTTTTGGGATCAACATATTTAGTAGCTTTTAATTCCTGTTCTCTTAATTGTATTCGCTGTTCAAAGGCAGGCAGATACAAACGCTTGGTTTCTATTTTAGCATCACCAATAAATATCCCCTCATGGAGGATATTGCCAAATGCCTCGGGGATATCAATCAGATAACGGCCCACACAACGGGTTTGCATATTCGCTAACATTTCAGTCGTCACTTGCTTTTCCTTCTCAGTTAAAATAGGAAAATGATAAGGGGTAGGGAAATACCACCACAGAATATAGGTAACCAATAAAATAAATAAGGCATTCTTCTTATTCAATTTTTACCCCCTGAACCATCTTTACAATTGCACGCAAGGTAAATAACCGGGCTTTACTATCTTTAGTCTCGTTATCCTCTTTATACGCCCCTTCATGATCCACCTCTGTCGCCAACAGGCTACGTAAATGTCTGGCTTCAATACGACCAGCCTGTACCGGCACTGTTCCATCCCCTTTCTCATTTGGTGATGCCAGTACAAAATATTTTTCTTTATAATCCCATGAGGAAGGCCCAACAAAAAAACGAACCGTACGTGTTGCTCCAGTTTCCTGATTAGCCGGATCATATAGCGGCTGATTAAATGTCATGCCGGAATAATCCTCCTGCTTTTCTAAAAGATTATCATAGCTATAACTAGAATAATGACGATGCCCCTTTAGCCAGGAAATAACCCCATACGATAGATGTTTCTCACTGGCACCATAAAAGGCATAGGTATTATGATGATATTTACCTGTTAATTCTTCAATAAATGGCCTAACTTGATTCTTTATCAAGCCCAAATAATTATTCCAACTTTCATTATCTTTCCATTTATCTTCTTTATCCGGGTTTAAAAACCGGGTTTCACATAATCCCCACCAGCGATCCTTTTCCAGATAGATCTCCTCATAAGGATCTGACTCCGGTAGCTTATGCGTGATTTTACCATCGGCGATATGTAACCAGCCTTTACCATACGCCTTTCCCGGCAACAGTTGTAAAGGACCGGGCGACTGAGCCATGACAGCGGTCATCTCCGCGCCATTACTGCCGACAACCAGCCCAGTCACACCATCTTCACCGGTTTTCATTCTTTTATAGGCCGTCGGGGCACCAGTATCCGGCATCACGCCGTGTACAATCCCTAAAATTTTATCCCGACCATTCAGTTTTTCTGAATAATGGCGGGCAACCAGTCCGCCCATTGAGTGAGTGACTAAAATAACCTGCTTAGTTGCACAACGTTTACCATAGAAGGCTAAAACCTCATCAACATATTTCGCCAACCTTTTCGCAGAATCCACATTGGATTGCAGCCAGTTATAGCCCATCACATGCACCGGGTACATAAAGCGATAACTGTGTTTAACCTCTTCTTGGGTCAGCGGCTCTTCACCTAACTCAGCACTCAGATCCATACCGACCATTTGCTGCCGGAGCGTTTTCCTCCCCTGACCTTCTATGCAATATTCAAACACCTGACGCTCATCATCCAACACATCCTGAAGCCAGGGCAAAAAATCCCCATAACTCATATGTGCCACTTCTCCCCAACCCCGCTGCCGACAACTGGGAAATTTATTCTTTTCGGTGTGGTCAGGCGTGATATCCCCGGAGCCATCAACCACTGTTTTACTGGGATCTAATATTTTTTTCCTATAAGAAGCGCTTTTAAATCCCCAAAGTAAAACCTCTGGGCTATATATCGCGTTTAACCGCCAGACTGACTTACCCTCTGTCGATTTTAAGTTACTCCCCATGACTCCCGGCAGGAAAATCACCGGGATCACTTTAGTTGCATATTTCAGACAGGTCGCCACCAGGTTTTCTTCAATTCTGGCATTGGGCACGTTGTAATACGGAAAACCGTATTCATCATATTCAGGATGAATATAAATTTCATTTTCAGTAGGCTCGCTCATCATTTACTCCTCATCTTTTATTTTCAATTTGCCTATTTCCACACCTGCCTGCTTTTGCAGAGGGCTTTTTCCATCCTGCGCGGTGGACAATAAACGGTTTCCCGCATCATCTGCCTGTAACAACATTTTCTGACTGGCTAATGGCGTAGTGTCACAGGCACTTACGGCCTTCGGTGTCACGGCATAATTAGCTGTCTGCCATTGCTGTACAGCCTGATTGACACTTTGCCCGCCAAATTTTTGCCACACCGCCGCCCGCTGGATGATGTTATCGGGCGCCCCACTTTCCACCTGCCCGTTGCTAATACGGATATATCCCCCGCCACAGGCCAGCAAGATCTCCTCTTTGGCACTGATGATCACTTTTCCTTCATGACTGCTTACCGTGATGTCTTTCAGCGCTTCCAGCCCCATCGCATCACCCTGCGCCTGAATATCTACCCGACCTTGACTGGCAAACAGTTTTATCCCCAGTTTCTGCGCAAACAGACTGACCGCTTCACCCGCCGCTACCGTGAATTTTTTCAGCACGCTAAAATCGGTATTTTTCCCACTGGTGGCCATCACATTGTCCCCCGCAGAAAATTGGAGACTTTTCGCCGTCGTCTGCGCGATACCTTCGGGGGCGGACAGTAACAGCGCCGATTTTCTCAGTTCGGTTAACGTGTCACTCAATAACGTTTTCTGTTGCTGCAAATCCGCTAATTCAGCTTTGGCGGTTTCTGCCGCACCCCGTAATGCTTCGGTTAACGCCTGCGCCTGCTGTAACTGACTGATTGCCGCCGACATTGCCAACACATCGCCCCCCGCGTTGGCCTGTTTATCCGCACTGATAAACAGCCCTTTCCCGGCCCGGATCGCGCCCCAGTCATCAGTACGCAGCTCAAACCCTTCACCCCGTTTATCCGGGTGCGGTTTCTGGCTGTCAACCAGATGCCC
>NZ_JAXBVE010000071.1:0-8433 GCF_035181445.1 Photorhabdus africana | reverse complement strand
AAAAATCCCACAAATCCGACGCGGCACTCAGCCAGACACCGGGGGCAATACCGGCCCGGTTTGGTTCATTGTCACTGAGGACGCGGGTTAAAAACGCGGCCTCCGCTTTTTTCGGGTGCGCCATCATCAGATAGGCTTTAAGCTGGTTGTGCGCGGCTTTCACCTGACGGGCCCGTTGCCGGCTGCCCGGCGGCAGATTCACCAGCGCGCTCAGTTTTTGGTGCAGTATCGCCGCGGCCTTATCCCGTATCAGCCGGTTATTCATCTGGGTGTAATACGGCAGCACCGCCGTCAATAGCGGCTGATTTTGATTCAGCCCGAAACGCTGATACCAGGGGGCCCCGTGTTCGACCCGGAACTGCAACCGGCCCAGTTCATTACGCAGCGCCTTAAACGCCAGCAACTGGGCGTCGGACGCTTCCGGGCGGGCTTTCAGGTCGGTCATTGCCGCGTTGACCACCGCTATCTGGTCGCGGTTGGTGAAAAAGGAAAGCACAGTCCCGGCCCCCCACAATAAGGCCAGCACCATCAGGCCACGATAGACGTTGCGCCGCTGGATCCACCCGACCCGTCTGCCGCGCCGGTGCCGACTGTCAGCCAACACCCCCTGCCAGGCAAAATCGGGCAACCAGCTTTGCGGGCCTGCATCCGGGGTCGCTTTCAGCGGCAGACTGAACATCAACCCGCGCAGCAACACCACCTCACTGTACTCCGCCAGCCACGGCGTCAACACCTTGCGCCAGTGGGCAAGGCCTTTTTTCTCCAGGGTGGAAGCCAGCCGATACAAAAAATCATGGGCATTCTCGGGCAACAGTTGCTGCATCCCCCGCCGGCGTATCGGGTCAACCAACTGTTGCAGCTGGGTCTCCACAATCTCGGGGGTACAGCGTTCAGGAAAAAAGCTGCCCACCGCCTGAGTCACCCGCCCTTCCTGTGACCAGAGACTGTGACACACCTGCCACAGATAAACCGGGGCCTGCCAGTGCAACTGTCGGGCCTGTTTCTGTAACAAGCGCAGGGCGTTATCCATCCAGACCGGCTGGGCGCTCTGTTGTTCGGTCAGCGCCCAGACGATGCCGTTGAGCGGCCGGAGACGGCGCAAGCGACGCAGGGCCGCCAGTTGCGCGGTATCAGGTTCCGTGTGTTGTAAACTGCCGCCCCACAGCAGGAGCGTGCGATGGCCCTCCAGCCAGTGTTGGCTGGTCAGCCCCGGCGCAATGGCTTCCACCTGCTCCGCCTCGCCCATCACCAGCAAGATACGGACTTTATACCCCCAGAACAGGCCATAACGACGGTGCAGGCGATCGCCTAAGTCACCATAATTATACGGTTTGCTGACGGGCAAAAGTGGCCGGGTATCCGGCTTCGTGTCAGTCACTTTGTTTTTAACAAACAACGTGACCGTGATAAAACCCAGCATACTCACCACCACCATGAGCACCCAGGCTATTCCACAAACCCGTAACAAATGATTAAACGTCTCGGTATCCGTGGTTTGGTGTTCTCCCCAAAACCACCATCCCAGGCCGACTAACGAAACCAACAGGGTAATGGTTCCCACCAGTAAGATGAGCGTATTCACTACTGAAACCGGTTGTAATTTATTCTCTTGCAGTGCCATAAGATTTCACTATTCCAAACGCTAAAGCATGTTGAGGATCACGGGCTAACCACCCACAGGGCTGGCCGGTATTTTCCGCCGAGATAGCCGCCAGTGTTTGCACCACGACCGCTTCCATCCCGCCAATATTGCCCCAATTGAGATCCTGCACATGTTGAGTGACATTCCAGCTGGTCTCTTCCAGTGAGGAAACATCCGGCTGGGAAAACAGAAAACAGGGTTCCGGTGGCTGGGTGATATCCGCCTGCATCAGCGCCCGGGCCGCCACATCCATAACCTGTTCATCATCTTGAGTCTGAAAATATTCACCGCGGGTCAACGCCACCTTGCCGGTTTTTTTCAGCAACCAAATAAAAGCCGCTTCACCCGCCGGTAAGGCTGACTCCGCTTCACTGACTACACACTGACAACCGGCGCACAAAATAGTCGCCTGACTGCCCGTTGTCGCATTCAGCAGGTCAATCATCTCATCCAGGGTGTCAATACCACGCCAATATTGCGGCTGTTCGGGTAACACCACATCAGGAAACTGCACCGCCATCTGGGCGGCAAATCCCTGCCAGACAGCAGCAGAGCCCAGCCAGTAACAGTGCAGCGGCGTACATTTCAAGGGGTTCTGATGCTGACTCCGCCACTGATTCACCGCCATTTTTGCCAGCTGGATTTCCCGTTGCTCACTATCCGAGACAAAAGAACGCAACAGGCGAACTGCCGGACCGGTTTTTTCCCTGAGGGACTCTGGGCGACAATGGGACTGATTAATCACACTCAGCCACACATCAGGCGAGCTCCCCAACGGCCCGACCAACACCCAGTCTGCCAGCGCCATCTGCTGACGATGTTTACGCCACCAACGTTGTTGCACCCACTCAACCTGTTGCTGATAAATCCAGGCGTTATGCCGGGCAAAACGGTAAAACAGCCAGCGGAATAGCAGACATAACAGCCATAACGCCGCCAGTCCGGGGATCATGGCGTATAAGGCTGAAGTGTCACCGATTTCAGGTCTTATCAGCGCGACGATATTACTGACCAGCAATACCCCGCCGGCGCCTATTGCCAACCAGCGTTTAAAACGGGGAGGGGAAGCCTGACGGTAAGGCGGAAAAAGGGGACAGGTTTTCATGATACCACCTGATAATCGGGAAAAGAGCTGACTAACGTACAACCGCATTCACAACGATGACCGTGTAATGCCACCGGCTGACCCTCTATCAGGCAGGATGCACTCCCCTGAGCAATGGTGGTCATGCCATGGTGATGACACTGCACCGGATCACCCTTGCAGGCGATCGGTTGACCAAAACACAGATAGTGGCCCGACAACACCTTGCCGCCGTATTCACGCAGGCTGTCGCCCTGACGGATAACGTTCTTCATTTCTCCGGTCCCCCTCGCGGGGTCGGTTTCACCGTCTTTCCTGCCCAACGGGCCTTAAGATTTTCTTTGCCGATTTGCACTCGCCGCGCTTCGATAAACTGTCTCTGCTGACTCGTCACCTCGCCCACATGATGGGTGAATGCCTTCGTCTGCGCCGCATCCGGTAACAGGGGGATCAATTCTCGGGTGGATAAATCGTGGGCGCTCACGTCCAGCTGAGTGAAGTGAGCTTCGTTGATAGCATCCGCCACCATGTTGCCGACTTTTTTCCGTTTGAATATAAACAAGGCACTGCCAACCGATGACCTGGCCCCGACCACATTGCCGGCCACCGTCAAAAGCGACAGGGGTTTATTACACACTTTGCCGAAGTAAATCACCCGGTAACGGAAATAACCGCCCTCCGGTTCACGCGTATCCAGCGTAGAGTACATAAACCAGGCGCGGGAATCATGCACCTGATTGTCATACAGGGCCACCAGTAATGACGCCGGTGATTCTGGCTGACCCGCTTTTCCCGCCGGAGCCGTCAGGAAAAGCGGTTTGACCAACGCCTCTCCCGCCGCTTTCATTTGCTGATATTCCTTGTCCTCATCATCACTGTTCAACAGATAAAGGGCATTGCCCAGAATGTTATCGACAACAAATTGCATCACACTGTGTATCTCCCGCCGGTCTCCCCGGTAGTCACAGCTAAATTCCGCGGCCGCTTCCCGCAACTGATTCTGGGCAGTTTCCGGGTCAAAATCCGGCACACCCGGGACCAACACCGGCGACTCTCCCCGCCCACCGCTGGACGCAAAAGCCGTCCGTTGGGCTTTCCGTTGCTTTAACACCGCCTGCTGCTTTTCTTCCTGCGCCTGCTGACTTTGCTCATAGTGGGCTTTTTTCGCATCACGGTTGGGGGCTTCATGGAAAAACGGCGCACTGAGCAGCGTACCACCGGCGTAGCGGTTGATACGCCAGGCGGTCAGCCAGTCCATCTGGTTTTTCATGGCCTGCTCCAGTGCCACAGTTGACCGTACCGGTTCAAAGCGGGCAGCGTCCTCAACAGACAAGGGTTGTTTGGGCATCTCCAGGCCCAGGGTGACTTGACGCCAGGCGTTGAAGCGGTTGACTAGTTGTGAATCAATATTAAATTCGGCTACTAGTTCAAATGGCATTACACGCCACACATCTTTAGATAAGTCTTTAGGTAGAGATTCAGTTGGTACTTTCAATGGTGCTCCAACTTCAAACGCTGCGGCATACATTTCATGCAAGGCTATCTGCGATAAGAGTAATCCGTCTGTTTTACCTATTGATTTACCCTGCTCTCCCGGTGGATAACCGCCCCCTAAATCAGAATGCACCCCGGGATAAATCACCTCGGTACTGCCTGTCGGGTAGGTACCATCTGAACGGCGAATGGAATCCATCGGGAAACTCAACCGCTGTTCATGGGTCGAGACCAGATGCACACAGCGTTTCACCAGACCACCGTATGTCGCCTCCGCTGGCAGCTCCTGCGTGCCGTCTGCCCAGGCCATATGGCCTTCAACCACCGGAACCACATGGCTCACCCCGACCGACGCCACGGTGTCAAACAGCCCGAGAAACTCCACACTGATGGGCAGGTTACCATCCGGGTCGGTTTCGTTTTTCGCTTGCAAACACTGTGACGGTTTCAGGTTATCCCCCCTGGGTGGCGGCAACAGTTCGGCCAGCCAGTTGACAAAGGCCCGCGCCTCCGCGGCCCCGCGGGAGAAACCATACACATACAACTTCATTCCCAGCAGTTTGGATTTGCCCCGTCCCGGCTGGCGGCGGGCTATGACCAGCTCACGTTTTAAGCGGGCAAACTGCTTATAAAACTCGCCATAACGGTTATGCGCGCCACCCAAGCCCAGCGTGTGCCATGTGGTGGCCATCGCCTCAAGAGATTTTTGGCAAGCAGTATCATCAATTTTGTCGTTTGCTAATACGCGCTTTAATACATCAATCAGCCGCAGCAACGCCCAGTTGATCCGGTCTTCGCCCCGGTCGGCAGCGGCCAGTCCCAATGTACTGTAATCCAGATCATTAATTTCCGGGAAGGGGGTACCCACACCGGGAATATAATATTTAAAGTACTTTCCGCCAGTGCTGTCGACATCGTCCAGCAGCGGTTTACTCGCCGCACCACCGGCATAACCGGCCCCAATCGTCGTCTGGAAAAGACGGGCAATATTGGTTGGGTGGTGTGGAATGGCCTGATAAAGGTCGTTATATAAATTATTGCCGGTCCCGTCAAAAAACAGGCTGACGTGCAGGGTCTTACAGCAGGGCGGCACCACCCGACGATCCGCCGCCAGACACAATTCCTGATGGTAGGCCCTTTCATCACTGATCTGACGGTGACAATTTTGCCCGACCAGATAGCTTTTGACCGGCAACCGTCCCTGAGCCGGAAAGGGACCTGGCAACCAGGCAGCATCGTTATGATTTATTTCGGACATACTTTGGGCTCCTTCATTTTTAAAGGTTCTTTAATTGGATAATTGGGACTGTTATAGGTGCTACAGGAGGTGGTAACTTTGACCTGATCACAGGGTAAAAAATGCACCGTAATGCCGCAGGTGCGCTGCCCGGTATAATCGGGCACCGGCACTACCCGGCTATGCTGGCGTGTATAAGCATTCATTTTTTTTTCCCAAGCCAAATATTTATCTCTATCAGCGAACCCTGGGAATCCTTCCGAGCCCCCTGCTCCAGTCTCCCAATCCACCCGGACCGCCATACCCGGTTTCCATTTCGCTGGCACGCTATAGCAGCAGCCACCCCCTCCACCCTGGTACGGCCCGATAATATCGATACCGGGATTACCATCCACACTGAACCGATTAATCGCCCATTTAGTATGATTAATGGCCTCAATGGTTCCCGCCTGCGCCGGAAACTGGCTGCAAGCAACCAATAACAGACACAAAACCGCCAGCCTGAACTGTTGTTTTTTCATCTTCGACTCCTTCACATCGGTGATAATCTGGACTTGAAATGCCTGTATGCATTACTTCGGACATACTTTCGGCTCCTTCATTTTTAAAGGTTCTTTTATTGGGTAGTTCGGACTACCGTAGGCGTCACAAGAGGTCGTGACTTTAATCTGATCACAAGGCAAGAAGTGCACCGTAATGCCGCAAGTGCGCTGCCCGGTATAATTAGGCACCGGCACTACCCGGCTATGTTGGCGCTTCTGAGAATCGATTTTTGCCCGCCATACCAAATATTCATTCCATTTGTCGAAACCAGGAAACCCTTCCGTAGTTCCCACTCCGGTTTCCCAATCCACCCGGACCGTCATACCAGGCTGCCACTTCTCCGGGGCCCGGTAGCAGCCCCCCCCCACCGCCCTGATACGGCCCGATGCTATCGATACCGGGATTACCATCCACACTGAACCGATTAATCGCCCATTTGGTATGATTAATGGCCTCAATGGTTCCCGCCTGCGCCGAAAACTGGCTGCAAGCAACCAATAACAGACACAAAACCGCCAGCCTGAGCTGTTGTTTTTTCATCTTCGACTCCTTCACATGGGGGATAATTTGGATTTGATATGCCCAAGCACAAAGGATGCTCGGTCATCATCCAGTACAATAGGCTTGTCAGATGCTTCGACCATCAAGGCATAACTGTGGTTAAACAGTTGCTCACGCGAGACGTCCGGGTATTCGTTCTCATTCAATCGCGGCATAAGCTGATGCGCATCAGAAACACACAGGAGGAACTCCAGTTGCTTATCCGTGAGATCAATTTTCTCAATAGCGTCATTAACGGGCTCGGCATTCTCCTCACCCAAAAGAAACTTCGAGACGCCGTCACGATCAAGCCAGCTCCAGAACAGAACAGGTCGGAGTAATTGCTGTTGCTGCGCCTCATCCAACACATGAGAAAACAGCACAGGAAAAATACGCGGATCAAAAAAGCGTAAAATACCCGCCTGTCCCGCGTATGCGGCATCCACACATTGAATTAAATATTGAGACAACAGGTCAAATGACCATGACGAGCATAAAACCAGCAGCAACGGTTCTTCCCTTAAGCGCAAGATAATTTCCTGCATCCATTGCTGCTGGCCGGGATGTGTCAAATCAATCCGGATAAATACCGGCGCATCATCCACCCCCATCTCTTCGGGCAATCCCTGAAACAACGAGCACCATTTGATTTCAGGCGAAAAACTCTTCAACGCCGGGATCAGCGAGAACTCGCCCCCGGACTGATCCACAATGATATCGAGGCAATGCATGCCGACATCCTTTGCTGACGCCTCAAGTACGGCAATCCAGTCGGTTATTTGATCATCATTCATCGGTTATTTCCTCAAAACAAACCCTTGCGCCCTCTCCTGCGCTTTTTTCAGGCACTCTTTGCACACGGATTCAGGCAGATCAGGTAAGGGAAAATCCTGTTTCGCCGGGGCATCCATTTTGTGCTGCCCTTTCAGGCTTAACAGGCCCGGCCCGTGCATTTCAATTTCCCCAGACGGAGACAGACGGATATACGCGCCGCCACACGCCAATGTCAGGCCGTTTTTGGCGATAATCTGTACCTGGCCCTGAGTTGAATTGACCGTGACATCTTTTAATGCTGTGATACCCAGAACATCACCGTGTGACTCCAGAGCAAGCGGCCCTTTTCCCGATACCAGGCGCATTCCTTCGCTTTGCGCTAACAAGGAGATAGCCTTTGTCGCATTCACCCCAATTCGGCAGGCACTGGCGATATGTACCTCGCCCGCACTTTGGGCATAGAGTGCCTGACCACTTTGCACCATTACGCTCTGTGGGCTGACAATCCCTACCCCCTCCGGCGCACTGAGCAGCATGGCCGCCATTTTCAGTTGATCCACGCCCTGTAAATAGGTTTTCAGGCTCTCGATATCCGGCTGATAATTCAGGTGGGTTTGGGTTACCGCTCCCCATTCCATTACCTGGTTGACGGCACCTTTGACCAGACTGATGGCCGGGTTCATCGCCAGTACTTCCCCGTTGGCGTTGGCCTGTTTATCTGTACTGATAAACAGCCCTTTCCCGGCCCGGATCGCGCCCCAGTCATCAGTACGCAGCTCAAACCCTTCACCCCGTTTATCCGGGTGCGGTTTCTGGCTGTCAACCAGATGCCCCAGATTGAGCTGGCTCTTACCGCCGTATTCGGTACTCAGTTTGATGTGCTCCCGACCGCGTTCGTCATCCATGCGCAATTTGTTATTCGCCGGGGTACGCAGCACATTGCGTTTGTAGTTGAATAAGGTGACGTGATCCGGGTGTTTTGAGTCGTGCAGCGCATGGGCGATATAGGGCCGATCCGGGTCGCCCCCTTCAAATGCGATCGCCACCTCGGTACCTATCAGCAACGGCCAGTGAAAACCGTAGGTGTCACCCGCGTAAGGGCGGGCCAGACGCACCCAC
>NZ_JAXBVE010000070.1:0-8583 GCF_035181445.1 Photorhabdus africana | reverse complement strand
TAATCGCAGATCCTGCAGGCGCAGGTGAAGCGCGGCAATATCCCGTTCCCGCTGCGCTTTGTTGTCGGTCAGTAAGCGGTGAATGTCCACCGTCAGGATGATGCCGTTGAGTGGCTGGCGCTGACGGTTTTCGGTGAGCCAGACGAGCAGGGCCTGCCACAGGCGGGCGGGCAGCTGGGGGTTGGGGGTGTCCGGCGGCGATACCGGGTCGATAAGGAAGCCGTCCGGGTCAAGGATGACGGCTTTCTCCCCCAGCCAGCAGCGCAGATGCCGGGGCAGCGCGTCTTCTCCGGTCAGGGTGTCCGGGGCGGCAATGTCAGTCAGCCGGCAGCCGGCCTGAATCAGGGCGGTTTTGCCACTGCCGGTGTTACCCATCACCAGGTACCAGGGGCGCTGGTAGAGATAATCCCGGGTCCCCAGATGGCGTTGCAGTTGCGCTTGCCAGTGATGGAGATAACGGTCCTGACGGGTGATATCGGCCTGCACCGGATCGACGGTGTTCCGTTCCCCCTCCAGCCTGAGTTTTTCAAGCTGGCGCAGGCGGCGCCAGATTTTTATCCCGACAACGCTCAGGGCCAGCAGGAGGATAATCATCGTCGCCAGCCAGCGGGCAGACAGGGTGTCCAGCGGATGCGTCTGTTTAAACTGCCAGCCGGGTCCCCACCACCACAGCCAGATGAGGGCCAGACAGGGCAGGAGGGCCAGTATCAGCGAAGCGGTGGCTTTCAGTGGCGGCAGACGCGGCCTCGCCGGTTTTTTGATATGTTTGAGCAGCAGAGAAAGCCAGTTCATGGGTTAACGCTCCTGTTTGTGGTCGTCGCCTGTGCGGGGGCGGTCATCGGGGCTTTTTCTGCCAGGGCCGCCAGCAGGCCGGGCTCCCAGTCGGCAAGTGACAGGTGTTGTCCTGCCTGGCGCAGCTGGCGGTAATGTTGTTGTGCCAGTGCGTGCATGCCCGCCTGTTCCAGTAACTGGGCCGTCAGTAACTGACCGTAGAACTGATCCCGCGGTTCGGTCAGCTGTTGCTGATATTGCTCCGCGGCGTGGAGGGCGGCTTCCAGTCCGTGTTGCTGAAAACAGTGCCAGACAGCGTCCTGTTCCGGCGTGGCACCGGTGGCGGTCGCCGGCGGACGCAGCCAGTTCAGCGTGGTGTCGGAGATAAACGGGCTCCTGTCGGCGAAAGACAGGTTTTGCAGGGCCGGCAGACGGTCAAGAAAGGCCCGGAGTTCATCGCGGATAGCGTCAGCCACGGCGGGGTAACCCAGTTTGCCGGCGGCCTGTGCCGCGAGAGCGTGGCCGTCAAGCCAGTAAGGGGCCAGGGTCAGACTCTGTTCTATCTCTATTTATTCTCTATTCTTCAAAAGAATAGGATTGAAAATAACTCATGCCTTTTTGTCTTTCTTTATACCGCACGGCATAACTCCTTTTTTAAATATAGAAAATATTTCTTCTAATTTAGCGTCTTGATTAAAAGAAAATAAATATCGATAAATGCTTATCATATTTAACCTGTCATTACATTCATCATTTACTTCATTTAGAAAGTTATCGTATTCTATGTTATCAACTAACCCTTGTTTCTTTCTTATAAGATATTATTTTCTTTTTCTCATCTTTTTTTAACTTGATCTTGGGTGGATATTTTACTCTATCAAGGATATCCTTTTCTGCTTTTTATAATCATCATGAAGATAAAACTCGGATATCCGATCAGAGAAAAATTTACTCCAAGATATATAGTTACCTGGTATGTCTTGATCGAAAAGAAGTTTTAATGCCCTATCTTTATTATCAATAACTTCATATTCATTAAATTCTTCAATAGAACTGGATGAAAAATCCGAACTTTTAAAAAATTCAACAGGTTCCATATAAAAACTTATTATCTCATCCATATTAAATTATCCTAAAATTTTACTCCAGAGATCAAAGATGCTTTGTCTTAATTTTTAATTTACGTCTTCCCCCTTAATATTAGTGTTATACCTATCTTTGGATTTAATAATATTGCCATTCTCAATATCTTTTTTAGCTATATTTTGGATGTGAGCTACTTGTTTCGATATGATATTAATTGATTGATGTAGATTTATTTTATCCAGAGTATTGCATCAGTATATCCGTGATGATTACCTTGATAGCCTTGCTATTACACTAACCTGTCGGCGTTGGCGTGGCATTCACCTCGGTAAGAAAGAAGCCAGCCGGAAGCAATTCCGGGTTTTTACTGTTTCAGAGAGAAAATAGAATAAAATATCTAAAATATTGATTATGTATATATTTAATATGTATTTTGTATTTTTCTGTATTATTCCTTTGTTTGTATTCTTATTTATTTTATATTTTTGTGGTTTTAAGTTATATATTTAATATATAAGGTCAACCCTGTAAAATATTTATTTTAAGTATAAAAATAACAAAGCGGAAAGATCATGGGGATCTTTCCGGCTTTATTTATATTAACTTATATCAAAATTAATTTTTTATCATACAAATTATTTAATAATTCTCTTTTCATATTCAGATGGTGATCCAAATCAGTTTTAAAACCATATTGATTTATTGCATCGATAACATTTTCAGAAAAAAACTGCATCAAAAAATTAACTTCATCGATCATTGAATTTCTTTCATTAACTATTTTATCAAATGAATAGAAGCTTACTTTAGATTTTCCTTATATATAAAGATAATGTTATTTGATAACGGATTGCACCAGAATTAAATATATCTTCTTGTTCTGAATCAGAATCTTCTTTATAGAATAAGCATCCAACACCAATAACACCTTTCATACATATATTATTGCCAACAAAACATTCACTACATGAATAAAATATATTGGATGAGAAAAAACATCTTTTATCAAAAACTTATCATCATTACTTAATTTATTAAATATATTTAGATCAGCATCAGTTAGGTGGTTTTTAGCTATAAGCCATCCAGATGGCACATACATTTTTTTAGAGGAAACAAATTATGTATTTTTTGAACTATATTCATTTTTTAGGTCTAATATACACATTGTAGTCACTTTGTGATATTGGGTGTCAATAAAATTCAGGGTTAGGCGAATTGGTAACTTCCACTCTCAAATATTGAGTTGGCTTGCCATTATTATATCCAATTGGAGATCCTGCATCGTGAATATAATAAGATGAGCCTTTATTATTGCTCAGGTTAATTTCTGCACCATTCCTTAAATAACATTTCGTAATTATGCTACACATAGCCCTCTTCAACTCATTGTTATACATAGAATTATGAGTGGTATAAAATGTAGCACTATTTTGGGATCTTATTTAACGCATCTTTTTCTATCTTATTTCTAATAGCAGTAACTTGTTGTGCTGTTGCATTATTAGGTAAGTTATTCCCCCAATATTGTGTTGTTCCTCCATTGGAAGATAGAGATTTAGCTTTTTCTTGGGTTCTAGCTTTAGTGTGTTTTTCATATGCAGCAGATCGAGAATGATGTCTTCTTCTGCGATCATCTTTTTTAGTTAATACTTCTGGACAAGATGTCATCCCGAAAGGATCAATCCAATTGACCGGATCATGGACATAGCCGTATTTTATTCCATTGGTTCAACGTCATAAAAATTATTAATAGATCATCCTGATGGTATTCTTAATGGCTGTAATTTACTCATTTTATTTTGCTCCAGGAACATATTTCCAGACTTGATTTAATCATTAAAAGACAGAAAAATTGTTGGAGCTTTATCGAATTAAATTATACAGTTAAAATAATTAAAACTTTTTTAATTGTTCTCTAACTTCCATTAAGATAATTCCAAGCATATTCTTACCAGAACCATCGCCACCGTCAGCCCAATAAAAGTCGTTTTTCGTGTGTTCAATTAAACGAGCATTACCGGTAGATAATAATATTTCTCGTATTTCTTTGTGCTGCTTGAATTTTTCTAAAACAGCAAACCGCATAATAATATTGTCTTTCACTTCTTCCCAGTCTGTTCTTAATGGTTTCTTTCTGTCTCGGCCTGCGTTTGCTGCGTCTCTTGGTAAATTTAATTTGCGAATGTTTTCTCTGATATTGAAATCAAAGAATTTTTTTGCTTGAAAGTAATGTTCAACGGTAGGCCAGTAAACACCATTTACCGCTAACCCGTGTTTTGAAAAATTAGAAAAGTAGCCATAAGGTTCATTAACTTTGTAGAAATAAATTGCATTATTCATGATCATATGATTTTGGTTTTTTATTATCTTTGGTGATTGTTTGATATAAAGTTAATCTGATAATGTTTTTTAGAAATAAAATATAATTGAACATCATCTATATAATAAATATTACTTAATTTTTTCATGCGCTTGAAAAATAGGTAAATTAAGGAGTCTATATTTAATGTCAGTAATTTTATGAGAGTGATAAAATAATTCATAATATTAATCCTAAATAAAGTGTTCTAAAATAGTAAATTATTTTCTGTAACCCTCGCCATATCAGGACTTGAGTGAGTTCTGGTTTGAAGCCTCGTGCCGAATGTTTCATATGGGTAATTCAGGTTTGCGTTAAAAAGCACTCAAATAAGCTAATTGTAGCTGTATTAGGGACAGCTATTTGGATAGTGAAGAGGATTAACAACCATTTCAGTGAGCAAACCTGATTGCTAGAGGTTAGGATGCAAATGATGAAATAGTAAGCTTAATTTATAGATACAAAGATAGCCAGAAAGATCTTAATAAAAAATTTCTGGCTTTATTGATTTATTTACTCTTAAATGGATAAAGTGCTTCTTTAAATACTTCCTGATATATATCTTTATCCATTTTATTTACGCTTCTCTCTTGGTCGTCATTGATTTTTTTGTGACAAATTTTTCGTTATCAATATTTCTCTTGCTGTAAAATGCTCTTGCTGCATTTCCAAAGCAATCAATGTCAATTAATTTATCAAGAAAACTATTAATGGAATAACTACTGGCATATTGTAGAGATTAATTTTCTTCACAAGAGAATTTAATGTACATAATAAGTTTTTTCAATGCATTAATTTCAGCCTGTGTAATAGTTATAGTTTTGCCTTTATCTTCTATATGTTCAGCTACCATATTTACTCCTGGTATTTCTTCCCTCAATTGAGAGTCAAGTAGAACAGGGCCGGAAGATCACGGGGATCTTTCCGGCTTTATATTTTTTAAGCTATCTTTTATTTAATTTGGATATATTCTTCTCCAATGTTCAGAATCTTCTAATTTTGACCAGGTTGCATATCTCCATTCTATTTGTCCATCTTTTAAAATCGAAATAATTTTATTTTCAAATTCAAAATTAAAGTATTTATCAGAGTCAATAGTTATATACATCACATGATAATCATCACATAAAAAATCACCTAACTGGTCAATTTTATCAACAACTTCAATATCAAACTCTTGCTGATTTGCTTTAGCAATATAACGTCCTTTAATATCTTTATAAGGCAATTCAATATTGAATGCCTTCTCTAATTTAGATATTAATTCTTCAAAAGGAATATCTTCCAGTAAAACAAAATTTAATTGCCTTGATTTTTTTGAGTACATATTTATTAACCTATTTACACTTAACCATCTGTTGAATATCGCCTTTTCTTGCAAGCTCATCTAGTTCATGAGATTTAAAAATTCTGAAGCCGAAAGGCTCGTCCCTTAATCCAGGAATTGTTGCTTTTAACTTCTTATCTATAGATGCCTCTATTTCTTTCATTCCTTCAATTTTATTAGCATCACGACGCCTATTATCAAATACTGGGTTATAAGCTAGATAATCGGATTTAATAAACGCATCCACATCAAAGCTTTTTAAATTAACAGGTCTTGCTATGCTCGGATCATGAGCCTTACTAATTCCACTCGCTGCACTACCTCGATAACCAATCTCCGCATTCGGGTCGATTTTACGTATTTCCGGTAAATGCTCACGAAGTATTGAATTGATCTTTTCCTGCGTCGCAATTAATTCTGAATTCAGCCCAAGAGGGTCAATCCAATTTACCGGAACATGGACATAACTGTACGGGTTAAATCCCCCACTAAGATTTAATGGGTCGGCACAGAGGTATTGCCCGATCTCGCTATGGTAATACCTAGAGCGATGTCAACATGAGTTCACCACACGTTTACGGGTCATGCGATACATAGCTGGCTTGATCAGCGCCAGCAACACCATCTCAGTGAAATTAAGTTGAGAATGTGGGCGCTGATTGGGGATTACAAGGCTGGAAGATCCTAAATGATCTTCCAGCCTTATTTATTATTTAATCCAACGTTGATCTAAATAAGGAGTGATATCATCAATAGTCATAAAACCAGCAACACAATGAAGATAAAAATCTTTATTTTCTATTGTTAATGTGGTTTCTTCTCGTGTTGATTTAATAATAGGAGTACATTCAAATCCCACTTTTCCTCCATTAACATTTAGTGTAGATACATTTCCAAGTGTCAATATAATACTGAGGGAATTATATATATTTTTACTCCATTTTTTTGGGACTGTTACTGGTAATTTTTTACCTCGTAGTTGTATCCTAAGAATTGAAAAATCGTGGTATATAAAGTTTTCAAATTCAACATCATCAATAGAAAGTTCATTATTAAACATGAACTTAATCTTTTCTTTATGTATAGCATTATCGAACCACATAATTATAACCTCCTTGGAAATTCATAATGATGAGTCCTGGCTTATCAAGGATGCGATAGGGCGGTTACAGTCCGCGCTGGTATGGCACGGGTACGCTCCACGGTAAGAACAATAAAGCCGGAAGATCACGGGGATCTTTCCGGCTGATTTCAACGATATTTTATATCTGATTTTTATCGAAATAAGCCATAGATATAAACTCTCCAAAAACACTATTTCTTATTATTAATGAACAATGCAGTTTCTTAAATCCAAATAGTTAGTCATTACCTCTGACATATTCTTCAAGAAAACCTTTTATTTCTGTCAAAAAAAGAGACTTATCTTCTATTTCATAGTCAAAAATAAAATTCATTTCAGAAAAAACAACATCAACAAGATTAACTTTTCTATTTATAATAAAGTTAATAGACTGAATCACTTTATCTCTATTGGCTGGTATATATTCTAAAAACCAAGGTTTGAGAACAATTTCTGAAACAGAACGTAGATCATCTTTATTATTAACATTTTTATTGTTAATTAACAAATAATCTTTATCACTGATAACTTCCTCATCAAGAGCAGAAAGAAAACCTACTAATATAGAAATTTCATTTTTAGTTTTTAAATCAAATTTATTCATTATCGCCCCCATACAGGATATGCAGTGATTGTTTGCCCATTTGGAGTTAAGATCACTGTTGCGGTACTCGAAGTGCCATATGTTGGGCCAGTCTTGCTATACCCTTCACCGATTCTTCTTCCATACGGAATTGTAGCTTTAGTCACAGCGCCACCTGATTGTCGCTGAATAGTTTGTGCTCGTTGTATAGCATTTAATTGATCTCTATGACTATCAAATCGAGTTGCTGCCATCGGTGTACGCTGCTGAACTCCCGTAGTAGGATTCGCTCCATTAGTTGCTCGTCCAAGCTGGGATTCTAAAGACGTTTGGGCACCATGTCTCTCAAGGAAGTGAGATCTAGGATTCATATTTTCCATTTCTTGTAAACGTCTGAGTGCATTAGCCTCTGCAAGCTCATTGATCCTTGCCTGCCTTTGTTCCCTAGTAAGACTTGCCGGACAATCAGTCAACCCTAGCGGATCTATCCAATTGACCGGATCATGGACATACCCGTACGGGTTAATGCCACCACTAAGATTCAGCGGATCTGGCGATAAGTACTGGCCTGTTTCCCTCTCGTAATAACGGTGCCGATTATAAAATAACCCGCTTTCCTCATCCTCATACTGCCCACAAAACCGGAGGTTACACGTCAGGTTGCGCGGGTCATTGATTGTCAGCACCGGCCAGCATTCCGGCTCGCCCCAGGTGAGCAGTCGTCCTGCCCATATCAGCTCCCCGGCCTCGGTCAGAATTTCCCGTACGGTCCCTTGATGGTCACTCACCACATAGTACAGCTGGCCTTTTTCAAACCGGGCCGAAGGGGTCAGGGCCCCCGGCTCATACAGCCAGTGAATGCTCTGTGCATACCCGACAGTGCCATCTGCATACACCGGCGTCTCTTCAATCAGCTGCTCGCCGCTCCACAGGTAATCATAGCCGATTATCGCGGTCGGTTTTGCCGGCGGTCCGGCGGTGTCTGTCTCCTGTCGTTTGCCAATCCGTCGCCCGAAGGCATCATAGCAATAGCGCCAGCGCACCCCTTCCGGGCTGATAACCCCGGTCAGCCGGTCGTGCGCATCCCAGCGGTAGCGCCAGGTCCGCGGCCGGTATCCCCACCGCTGTTCGGTTTTTTCTGTCCGCCGCCCGTTTTCATCGTAGCGATACGTGCAGGCCCCGTGCTGAATCACCCGGCCCGCCTGCTGGGTGTGGTAGTGCTGGCGCAGGTCTTCACTGAGCCGCTCCGGCACCCGTTTTTGGTAATGCAGATGCTGACCGGCATCGTACACAAACTGTTCGTCACAGGCCCGCGGGCCGCCAAACTGCGC
>NZ_JAXBVE010000069.1:0-8801 GCF_035181445.1 Photorhabdus africana | reverse complement strand
GGCGCTTTAACCTTAAAAAAACATTCGAACAGCTTATTTATTCATGTATCCGGGCAGCACCTATACCTGAGTATTTACTCAAGCTAGCTGAGATTCGATGGTAATCAGGTAATAGTATGATTAACGATATGGCAATGGATAATAAGGTTGTCCCCATTGTTACCTATTTGCGCCGTATTGTTCAGCCCGAGTCTAAATCAATTTTAGATGAATGGTTAAAAATACCTGGTGCCGCGATGCAAATCGTTGAAAAAGTCAATGCCGAATATGCGCCAAAACTGGAAATTGAAATAAAAAACTAAATACGCGGGTTAAATCCATTGATAACAGCCTGTTTGAACAAGCGTTAATATTGCGCTGTCATTATTTACCGAATGAGAACGATAATACGGACAATTTAGCCCGTGCAATTTGGCTGGATAATCGTTATTGGGAAAATATGCGAATCGCCACCGCGAATGGTATTGCATTGGCATTAAAGGGTGAACCATGAGGCAATTGGATTTTACATCAAGCCTAATTGATAAACTGACACAACCGCTTGCCAGTGCGAAAGCGGCTGTTTCTGGGTTTGCCAAAGCATCACAAACGGCGTTTGAAAAAATTGCAGTCGGCGGCGCAGGGTTAGCGGGGACGTTTTGGTCAATTAAGGGGGGGCTTGATCCGGCTATTCAATGGGATGATGCGATGACAGAGGCATCACTTCAGGGGGTTGATAGTGGTGTGATGGCGAAAGTGGCGGCGGATGCCATGAAGTTCAGTTCATTGTATGGCAAGTCATCGATTGAATTTGTGCAATCAACGGCGGAAATCAGTAAGAAGATTAGCGAACTGTCACAAAATGACTTGCCGCAGATGACTCACATCACCCATATCACCGCCGCCGCCCTGAAATCCAGCGCAGCAGATACGACTCAATATATGGAGCAGATGTTTTCGAATTTTTCCAGCCATGCCAAAGCCGTAGGGAATATTCAGTTTGCTGAGGAACTGGCGGGAAAAGCCATCATCATGTCGAAAACATTTGGCGCCAGTATGGAGGAAATTGCGGATTTGATGGAGGGGGCCCGCGCCGCAGGAACGCATTTCGGGGTCGGTATTGATGAACAATTGGCGGTACTGGGGGAATTGCACCGTTCATTGGGTACAGAGGCCAGTAGTGTTTATGAATCGTTTTTGACCGATGCCGCTGAGGGTGCGAAAAAACTTAGCATCAGCTTTGTTCATGCCTCTGGTCATATGCTAACCCTGCCGGAAATGTTGGAAAAGCTACAGGCCAAATATGGCAAAAGTATTGAGGGCAACCTTAAGGCACAAAAGGAAATTGAGGAGGCGTTTGGCGATTCTGCCATTGTCGTCAAACAATTGTATGGCAATGTGGATATGCTGCGTAAGAATATTTCGGTGTTAGGGGCCAATGATGGCCTGAAACGTGCTCGCGAAATGGCCGAGCGGATGGCGAACCCGTGGGCGCGGTTACACGCTATTTGGCAGAATATCCGCATTGCCGTAGGTTCAACATTGCTCCCGGTTATCTCTTCACTGGTCAATAGGCTTGCCAATGCCGGTCAATTACTGGTGCGCTGGCTGAAACTGTTTTCTAATATCGCCCGCTGGGTCGGTTATATCACTCTCAGTATGCTGAGTTTTGCCGCTGCGGGGGCTGCCGCCAATCTCGTAATGGGCGTATCTAAATTTATCTGGATTGGCCTTAAGGGGATTTGGGCGACCTGTACGCTTGTCATGAAACTGGGAGCGGCGGCGGTGTGGCTCTATAACGCGGCTATTATTGCATGGAACACCACATTACGCGTGTTACACGGGGTATTGCGGGCTGTCAGGATTGCGGCCTTTTTAGCGGGTATTTCATTCAGCTTCATGACCTGGCCGATCTTGCTGATTATTGCTGCTATTGCGTTGCTGGCTGTTGGCATTTATCTGCTTATCAGGCATTGGGATGCCATCAAAGCGGCCCTGATGAACACGACCGCCTTTAGGATGGTGGCGGCGTATGTGAAATGGGTTGGCGGGATATTCAGTGCGGTTTGGGGCGGGATCGCCGAGGGCTGGAATAACCTGTGTAACGGGTTTAGCCGTTTTTCACTGGCGGATACCTTTTCGGGCATTGTGGAGAGTATCGGCAATATTTTCGGCGGCTTATGGGATTGGCTGATGAACTCCTTTTCCGATAGCTACCATTGGATTATCGATAAATTAAATAATATTCCCGGTATCAATATTGAAACCCAGGCTATTGAAAAAACAGTCGCTGAACCAATGGGAAAAGCGACGGTTCCTAATATGGGCATAGGAGAAAATCCCCCAAAATTGATGACGCAATCCAAGGGTATTTTTCAGGGGCAACCTCAATCCATGATCCAGCCTGTGCAAGCGATTAAACCGCCAGAAAACGAGCGTGTATTAACGGGCGGGAAAAAGCAGGGTATCGGCAAGCATGGCCTGATAAAAGGGATAACAACCCATTCACAGACCATCAATGATAACAGTCGCCGAATTGAAAATGTGACGTTGAATATTTCCAACGGCATGACACCGGAGCAATTAACGGAATGGGAGCAAGTGGCATATGGATGAGCCGAAATACATTGATTTGTTCATTAACGAGCGCAATTTCACACTCAATTCAGGGAATGAGCCACGTTTCTGTCATAACCGTGTTTCCCTCGGTCAGGATTGTGTACACGCCATTATTGAAAGTGGTCTGGCAACGAAACTTATTGCCGAACGCAGTCCAACGCTACGGGCAGACATTCACACACAGATAGGCATACTGGTCGAAGACGATGAGCGGATTATTCCGGGAACCGTCATCATTAATGAAGAATCACCCATTAAGTTATGGATAACCGCCGAAACTTATGATTTTGGCCGTATTAATGTGAGTGTGAGCAGTGGAAACGAAACCGACGATTGATTATGAAAAGGTCTTACGTGATAGCGGGATGCCAACCACGGAAACCGATATCAGCATGGCATTCGCTAAAGTGGTCGATGAAGCCGGGTTGGTGACCAACACCTCGCGGATGTCCCCGTTTTGGCGGCTGATTAACACCCTAGTGACACGTCCTGTGTTATGGCTGAAAGCGGCGTTAATCCATGTTACCCTAAAAAATATGTATTTGGCGACCGCATCGGGCACATGGCTGGATATGTTCGCATGGGGCGTCAACCTGAAACGTAAACCCGCATCCGCTGCGCAGGGTGTGCTCCGTTTCTATAAAGCCGCAGGTGCATCGACGGTGACCGTGCCTGCCGGAACGGTGATCCAGACCGAACGCATTAATGGCGAAATCTATCGCGTCAGCACCACGGAAAGCGGAGTGATGGCCGACAATGTGTCCAGTGCCTTATTGCCTGTCAGGGCCGAAGCCGCAGGCGGTGCTTTCAACCTGGCCCCCGGTTATTTTCGTCTCCTGCCCGTGGCAGTGTCCGGCATTGAGCGAGTACAGAATGAAGAGGGGTGGCTATTGATGCCCGGTTCAGATGCCGAATCCGATGATGATTTGCGCGACCGCTGCCGCAACCAATATAACTGGGTGGGCAACTATCATACTGATGCGGTTTACCGTGGCATGATTGCCGCTGTGGCAGGCTTAAGCATTGACCGCATTTTTTTCCTGCATGATGCGCCTCGCGGCACCGGAACGGCAAACGCCTATTTGTTGCTGGATTCTGGGATCATCAGCCAGCCCTTTATTGAGGCAGTGAACGATTATATCACCCATCAGGGGCATCATGGGCATGGGGATGATATGCAGTGTCTGCCGATGCCTGAAACGCACCATGAATTATTGGTCACGCTGTTTGTAGCAAATCTGGCGAACGACAGCCAGGAACAGGCAACAACATTAAAAACGGATGTTGAAAACCTGATCCGCTGCGCCTTTCGGGAAAATAGGGAATATCACGTGAAAAAAACCTGGCCGTATGCCCGATTTTCCTTTTCCAACCTGGGGCGAGAAATACACCGTGAATTTGCCGAGATTGAATCACTGACTTTTTCATTGGATGACATTCTGAGTGATTTAAGTGTGCCCAGGCTGCAATCACTGATAATTGAGGTGAAGCATGTCTGAATTCAGGGAACGACTCAAGCGGCTGGCCTTGCCGTCATGGATGGATAAGGGAGAACCCGCCAAACTGCTTTGGGCCGCGCGTGAGTTCTGGTTAATGATTTACCGCTGGCTGACATGGCCGTTAGCTCAATTGGACGCGGAAACTTGTTCGGCGGAATTACTGCCGATGCTGGCCTATCAGCGGGATATTCAGCGCTTTAACGGTGAACCGCTGACATTATTTCGTAAACGGGTGAAATACGCGTTTATTAATGCCAGAGAGGCGGGCAGTGTCGCGGGATTTATCGCTATCTTTGAACGTTTAGGTGTCGGCCATGTTGAAGTATTGGAACGACAACCGGCGATAGATTGGGATGTGATTATTTTGCGCGTCAGTGACGGACAAGTCGCTGAAAGCCCTGATTTGCTGATGAGCATCATTCGTCAGTATGGCCGCACTTGCCGCCGCTACCGTTTTGAAGTGATGGCGAATAATAAACTGTTTATGCGTGTGGGCAGTTTGGGCGCGGAATATTGCTGTTATTACGCGGCCATGCCCTCGCTGTCCCTGCTATTAAAAGTGGGTTACATGTCGGGTGAGTCCGTTTTTGATAGTGCCAGTTTAAAGGCGATTACCGTACCTAATATGACCTACGGTGCATCATTATAAGGAAATAATATGGCGTCAGTGATTACAGTAGACTTTGAAAAATGGAAAGCGCAGCAGGCCGCGGCGGGAAAGCCCGTGGTTTTGGATGAGTTTGTTTTTGCTTATGTGCCGGATTTAGATCCCGCTCTTGCCATCAATCGCGATGAGACATTACCCGCAGAGAGTCATATTGTGCATCGTCAGACTGTGAACAAAACAGGGTTAGCGAGTGAAAACGCGGTAGCCTACAGTGTCACATTGGGAACGGAAGCCGGTCATTTTGATTTTAACTGGATTGGCCTGATAAATAAGGCTTCTGGCATTATTGGCATGATTACCCATGCCCCAGCTCAGAAAAAAATTAAGACCGCGAACGGATTACAGGGAAATGTGCTGACTCGCTCTTTTTTACTGGAGTTTGAAGGGGCAGCTAAAGAGACCGCTATTACGACCACGGCGGAAACCTGGCAGATTGATTTTACCGCCCGTTTATCTGGCATCGATGAAATGCAGCGCCTGATGAATACTGACAGTTACGGTGAGGCGGCGTTTTTCGGTGATGGGTTTTCCGTGGTTCGTCGTGGTGACCGGTACACGGTCAAAAGGGGGCTGGCTTATATCGGCGGGTTGCGGGGTGAGTTGGCGTTTGACCAAACATTTAACCGCCTGCGCGATACCCGCGTTTATGCGGATTTTAGCTATCAAGGCAATGTGGTCAGCCAGTGGAAAACCGTTGTTCATATCACCGCCGCCAATGATCTTAAAAACTACATCGATGCGGCAGGGTATCCGCATTATGTCTTTGCGGTTGCGGGTATTGATGGTCACGGTGATGTGCTGGATTTGCGCATTAACGGGTCATTGAATGACCGTGATATTGCCGCTATTCATCAAGAGATTGATAGCGTGAAACGGGAATATGCGACTCAGCAGGCATTGGAAAGCGGTCTGCATGGGAAACAGCCGAAAGGGGACTATGCTGTTAATGCCGCATTAACCATTGTCAGCGAAAACGCCAATAGTCGCCTGGCTAAAAACCAGAACGGCGCAGATATTCCCAATAAGAGTGAATTTGTCAAAAATATAGGTTTAGTGGAAACCGTCGAACAGGCAATGAATGCTGTACCGAATGACAGGAGAATTAACGGGAAATCGCTATCGTCTGATATCAGTTTGATGGCGGCTGATGTTGGCGCCTATCACCAGACTACCTATATGACTGAGCTACCCGGCAGGCATTATTCAGGGCCATTTTCTTGTGGTCGGGAAAATGGATGGGCCAAAGGGGTGAGTATCGGTATAGGGGGTGACACGGGGCAAATTTGGATTGATGCCGATGCACAGTTGCACACCAGATTTCTCAATGCTAACGGTGCCGTAGAGCAAAAGATTACGATAGGTATCCCGATTGGCGCTACTATCGAATGGCATGCGGCTGCGCCGATACCTGCCGGATATGAACCCAATGAGGGGCGCTCATTCCGGGCGGCAGATTACCCTGAGCTTGCCAAAATTTTTCCCGACCTGAAATTACCCGATGACAGGGGGCTGTTTAAGCGTGGTTTAGATAGAGGGCGGGGACTAGATTCTGGTCGTTCGCTAGGGAGTGTTCAGGGGGACGCGATCAGAAATATCACGGGATCATTAGGTAATCCCACTATTGAGAGCGGGAGCAACGCCTCTGGTGCATTCAGTTACCAATATAAGGCAGGCGGTCGCGCAGCCGGTGCCGGTGGTGGGGTGATTTCATGGACATTTGACGTATCCAGAGTGGTCCCGACCGCAAATGAAAACCGGCCTGTCAAC
Organism: Photorhabdus africana; assembly: GCF_035181445.1. Lineage (NCBI taxonomy): Bacteria > Pseudomonadati > Pseudomonadota > Gammaproteobacteria > Enterobacterales > Morganellaceae > Photorhabdus > Photorhabdus africana. The sequence goes on along the minus strand of NZ_JAXBVE010000069.1, from coordinate 2,270 downwards.
AAATCAGTGATTTATATTACGAGGGTAAAGTAATGACTAAATACAGCGCAGATATTCAAATGGCCCGGTTTGATGAGGATGGGTTAGCTATTGTTAGCGGATGGGTTGCGGTTTATCGTTGTCATCCTGAAACACGGGAATATATTGGGGCCGATATGGATCGCGTGTCACGCGGTTTTTCTGTTGCGGCTAATGCGTATCTGGATGCGCCTGAATTACCTGACACGCATGATGTTGCGATTTGTCGTAGCATAGATGAAAAATCCTGGCGACATGTGCCTGACTATCGGGGTAAAACGGCGTATGCAACCGATACAGGCCAGCCGATCAATGTTACCGCCCTCGGCGCGTTGCCAGATAATCTTACCCTGCAATCACCCCAAACCCCCTTTGATAAGTGGCAGAATAAGCAATGGGTCACAGATAAATCAGCCCTAAAATCTCATCAAATTGAACAGGCTGAACAGCAAAAAATCGCGCGACAGCAACAGGCAGATGCGGCAATTAAACCCTTACAGGATGCCATTGATCTGGATATCGCCACGGATGCCGAAAAATCAGCGCTCGTGGAATGGAAAAAATATCGTGTGCGGGTGAACAGAGTAGACTTTTCTACTGCCCCCGATATCAACTGGCCTGAGCAACCCGCGTGATGAATTGGCAACGGAAAATGGTGCGCATCTCCCCGAATATGATGGGGATGCATTGCGCGATGTTGTCCGTTCATCCGTTCGTATACGGTATCGGACAGAAAGCGGACAGCGGTCACTACCTGAGTCCGGCAAACGCTATCAATTATCTGGCAAATAAAATCCGGGGAACGGGAAACATGAGCGCGGTGGTACTCATGATCTGCGCGAAGACGCATAATGAATTTATCCAGCATTTAACCCCATTTTCAGCGGTGTTGCCGTTGCCGGTATTTTCTCAGGTCACCCGTATGGCAAAGACAGCGGAACGTCTGGCGATCACCAGAATGCAATTGCCTGGGAAACCGGGCAGCGGTTTGCCTCCGTTGCAACCATTTTCAACATCAACCAGCCGCATAGCCACGAATGCGCAATTGATTGCTCAGGCTGAAACACAGGTTAGCGCTGGCAGCAGCATTGCGGGATTGAAATCACAATTAACAAACTTCACGATGGCAAGACAGAACGCCTTACAACACGTTACTGCCGCTCTGAATGGCGTCAGGAGCAAATCGGCCCGTGTCTGGGCATTCTCAGGGAAAGGGAATGGCGCATTATTGGCCGAAAAACTGCGTCAGGATATCCCTGAACAGGACGCCGTTTACACGCTGGCGACATTATTTGCCGGGGACGATATTCGCGCATTAGAAAGGATGCTACACAATGAGCCAAATTATCACACTGGCCCTTGATGGCGAGGCCATCCCATTAAAAAGTCTGACCGTAACTCCATCGGTGGTATTTCAGGACACAGACCAAAGCGGCCAGTCATCCAGTACCGCCGTAGCGGAGCAAGGCATTAAGCCCAAGGAGTTACGTGTTACGGGGATCATTCCGTTTACTGAGCAAAAAACGTTGTCACGCCTGTTTGCACTGGCGGAGGCCAAAGAGAAGGGAAGTCTGAAACGTTATCGTGTCGCTAACCTGACCGCAGGTGCTATCAACTTTCGCATCGGGACATTCACCCATACCATTGATGCCAGTAAGATCGACGGTAAACAGGCATGGCAAGTCACATTTACTTTGCGTGAGCATTTATCTGTTGCTGAGAAACGTGATGCCCGTGCTGCCGATAATATTCAGGCCAAAAAGCAAACAGGTCGGGGGGCCGCCGCCGCAAAAGAAGCGCCGGAAAAATTAAGCTGGTTTGAAAGCAAAGTCCTGAAACCGATTAATGACAAAATAGGACCCACTAAATAATGACACCGATTAACCGGCTCTATCTTTCCGGTGATGAAATTCACCTGGTTGACGCCAATATTATGCTGGCACTGGCATCCTGTGGTCGTGGCTTTATCACGGCGGAGACGACAACGGACTACACCGGAAAACTGGTGCGGCTGGACGTGGGTTACACGGATTTGGTATTACGCTGGTTTACGGGTTATGTGGCACGCTCACAGCCCGCCCAAAACGGTTATCAGCGTCTTTTTGTGCGTGAACTGGTTGGTGTGTTTGACCGATTATGGTCGTGTTCATTTCAGCATCCAACACTGAGCCAGATTGTGGACTGGTTGCAGGAGCACAGCGGACTGACCTTCACATTGCCGGATGCCCCTTATACGGAGACACCTATCCCGC